>JAXIPH010000093.1:0-5457 GCA_045403035.1 Thermoleophilia bacterium
GGCTACAAGGCGATCGACGCCGCGGTCACCGGCGTGGCCGTGCTCGTGATCGCGATGGCCGCGCCCCTTCCGGGACCGGCCGGGGGCCTGCGCTGGACCGCGCTCGCGGTGGTGATCGCGGTCGCCGCGGCCGCCCTCGCCTGGCGACTCGGGGCGGGTCGCCGGATGGTCGCCCTGGTGCCCGGCCGGGCACGCCGCGCGGTCGAGCGGCTCGGGGAAGGGGCGGGGGTGCTCGCCGACGGCGGCGCCGCCCGCACCGCCGCGGTGCTCGGGCTCCTCGCCATGCTGGCACGCGTTCTGAGCCTCGCGGCGCTCCTGGCCGCCCTGGGCGCCCCACCCCAGGCCGCCGCGCTCGCCTTCAGCGTCATCGTTCTCGCCGGGATCGTGCCCGCGGCGCCGGGGGGAGCGGGCACCCGGGAGCTCGTGCTCCTGCCGGCCCTCGCGCTCGCCTATGGCATGCCCTCGAGCGACGCGCTCGCCTTCAGCCTCGCCGTGCAGGCCATCGCGCTGGCCACGTCCCTGGCGGTCGGCGCCGCGGCGCTCGCCTGGCTGGCGCCGGGCCTGATCTCGGGCCGGCTGAGCGTCGACGAGGAGCCGGCCGAGACGCCCGTCGTCGTGGTGGTGGAGCGGGGCTAGGCGTCATCTCGGCGGCGGGAGCGACCCCGGCCGACGGGTGCGCGTCGGAGGCTCGAGCACCGCGGACGGAGCACCTCCGGTGCATCGCCGGCCGACTGGAAGGACAGGGCCGGGATGAACCGAAGGGGACCTCACCTTCCGCGACCAGCCTCCCGGCGGCATCCGGGACCAGGGAGGACCAGGCCATGGACGGCGCCCCACGCCCCTGTCCGAGATTCGCCGCGAGTCGGCGTCGGGCAGGCGCGGAGCATGCCCGGACGAGGGCTCAGCAGGCGTCGGCGGCGTGCTGGTCGAGCGCCTCGAGCGCGAGGCTGCCGTAGACCACCGCCGGCCCCCCGCCCATCATCACCGCGACCCCGACCACATCGGCGACCTCCTCGCGGGTGGCTCCCGCCTCGAGGGCGTCATGGAGGTGGTAGACGATGCAGCCGTCGCAGTGGACGGCGATCGCGATCCCGAGAGCCATCAGCTCCTTGACCCGGGGCGCGAGGGCTCCGGCCCCCTGCGGGATGCCCGCGGTCGTGGGCAGGAGCGCCGGTCCGCCCGCCTGCGCCACCCCCCCTCCCCCGAGGGACGCGCTCTTCGGGCTACCCGCATGCGGGCACGGGTCGAGCCCGATGCGGGCGACGCCCGGGCCGGCCACGGTGAGGCCGAGACCCGCGCCGACCACAGGGAGTGATGATGGCCTCGATCCAGCCGCACGACTCGGGACGCGATGCGAGCGACATCGCGACGACCCGGTTGCGGCGCGGCCGGCCCGCCGACGCGGCGGCTATCGCCGACCTCATCAGACGGGAGAACGACCGTCCGGCCGACGAGGCCGCGATCGGCGCCAGCCTCGCATCGGCGCCGAGCGTCGTCGCCGAAGAGGGGCGTGACCTGGTCGGGTTCTTCTACGGGCGCCCCTTCGCTCCGGACATCGTCGAGATGCAGAACATGCTGGTCGCCGCGTCCCACCGCCGTCGCGGCCTCGGCCGTACGATGGTGGCCCGGGCCGAGGAGGAGCTCGTCGCGGCCGGTTACCGCGCGGCGATCGGGGCCAACTCCGTCCTGCACCCCGGCGCGAGCCCCGACCGCTGCATGGCTGCACGGGCCTTCTGGCTGCGGATGGGCTGGCACATCGTGCTTGCCACCGGAGGATCGGTGGTCCTGGTGCGATCGCTCGGGAGGCCGGTGCGGCCGGTGTCCTGAGCGCGGTCGCCCCCCGGCCGGACGCGGCCCGGCGTCAGCCGGCGGGATCCGCGGATCGCGCTGGTCCGCCCCCGGACCGCAGGCACGGAGGGCCGCGCTCGGCGAGCGGCACGTCGATGAGGTCGAGCAGGGCAGCGGGTCCTCCTCCAGCGCCCACGCCAGGGCGGCGACCCGGTAGCTGGCCGCGACCGCCGTCAGGCGGTAGCCGTCCCGGGAATGGACGTCGCCGGCTCCACCTCCCGGATCGTCAGCGGGAACGCCGGCGCGATCGCGCGCCGGCGCCGAGGATCACGACGTCGAGGTCGGGCGCCCGCTCCACCTCCGCTACAGGCCCTCTGGATGCTCCAGCTCGCTCAGCTCATGCCCGTAGCGGCTGCGCATCTGCTCGAGGAGCGCCAGCTCCGCCGGATGGGGCAGGCGGCCCGCGAGGACGCGGTCGCGCAGGCCTCTCAGGCCCGCCACCGTCTCCGGCGGCTCGCGTCCCACGACGAGCGCCGCGAACTCTGCGGCCTCCCGCGCCAGCTCGTCTTGATTGCCGGTCTCGGTCATGCCGCCTCCCTCGATGCGGGTTGCGGGAGGATCCTCCTGCCACCGCCGGGGGCGCGAATCCGGGAGAGGGCCCGACGGAATGCGGAAGACCCGCAGCATCGGCGCGCGGGGCGCGGTCCCGTGAGTCCGTGGCCGCCCGCGCGCGACGCCGAGGGGTGCGGGAGGGGAAAAACTACGCAGGTCCGGATCGGGGCCGTCCCCGCTGAGTCCCGAGCCGCGCCGGGTCAGGCTGGGGCGATGATGTCCCCGGTGCTGATCCGGCGCGTCGCCGTCGCAGGCGTTTCCGTTGGCGATCAGGATCACCTCGCGCGGAGGCCCGGGCGCCCGTCGCTCGAGCGTCGCGTCGCTCGGCTGTGAGCGTGCCATGGGCCGCGACGCTCACTCGCCGGCCCGCAGGGCCACCGCCGGCCGGATCCGCGCCGCTCGCGCGGCGGGGACCGCCGTGGCCGCGAGGGAGGCGATGAGCGCGATCGCGAACATGAGCCAGAGCGTCCCCCAGGGAACGCTGAAGGGGATGCCGCGCTCCCCGAGCGCATCGGAGCGGCTCGCGAGAAGCCAGCAGGAGAGGAGGGCCAGCCCTCCGCCGATCAGAAGGCCTCGGGCCGCGATGAACGCCGACTCGAGAACGAAGGCCCGCCGGACGGTTCTCGCCGGGAGTCCCATCGCCCGGAGCATGCCGATCTGGCGGCGGCGCTCGCGGACCGCGCGGACCATTACGACCCCGAGCCCTCCCACGCCGATGACGAGCCCGAGGGCCACGAACCCCTGGGACAGCGCGATGAAGGACTTGCTGACGGACAGCGACCGGTCGACGACCGCCCTCAGCGACTCGGCGTCCGCGCCGTGGTCCACCAGCCGGCCGGTCAGGGAGGCCGCGACCTGGTCCGGGTCGGCCCCCGGCCTCACCGCGAGGAGGGCACGGCTCGCCACCGCGTCGCGTCCGAGGAGCGCCCGCGCGGTCGAGGACCCGACCATCACGCCGGCCAGTGCCCAGTCGGCGTCCACGATGCCCGCCACCCGCAGGCGCCGGGTCGCGCCGGAGGCGGGGTCGCGCATCACGATCGACTCGCCCACCTCCACGTAGTGCGCCTCGGTCCCGCCGCCGACCTGCAGGAACCAGTCCGGCACGATCGCCAGCGACGGGGAGCGGAGCACCGCCTCGAAGGCGGCCCGGTCGCTGGGGTAACGCGCGTCGCGCGTTCCGAGCGCGGGCGTGCCCCTCCGCAGGAGACCCGCGTCGAAGCCGGTGAGGTACCAGCGGCCGAACGCGGGGTGGCGCGGCGCCGAGAACTCGGGGTAGGCGCGCACCAGGGGGGCGACGGACTCGACGCCGGGCTGCCGCGCCAGCGTCGCCGCGTCCGCCGGGTTGCCGGGGCTGGAGTCCACGATCACGGTGTTCCCGGCGCCGATGTCGGCGACGTAGCGGGGCGCCTGCTCCTGGTAGAGGTGGCTGAGGATGCTCAGGAACACCAGCGAGAAGATCACCAGGGCGAACATCCCCATCTGGATCGCGGTGCGGAACGGCCGCGCGAGCGGATAGGAGAGCCCAAGTCGCGCGGGCAGCCCGCCGCGGGGGGCGTGCCGCGCGGCGCGCAGCCAGAGGCCGGAGTCGATGGTGGCGAGGCAGATGCCCGCGGCGCACATGACGACTCCCTGGGCCACGAACCCCTGGATGCCGGAGTTCTCGAAGGTGTCCGGAAGCACGACCACGCTCACGGCGCCCCAGGCGAGCGCCGCCGCGGCGGCGACCCCGATGGCCCAGCGGGCGGGCATCACGGCGGCCGCCAGACCCGCGAGACCGGCCACGGCAAGCACGGGGCCCACGAGGGCGAGGAACCACGCATCGCCGGCGATCCCCATGATCGACGCGAGCACGCCGAGGACGAGGGCCGCGGCCGAGAGGGCCTCGACGCGGCGCAGCGAGCGGCGCCAGGGGGGAGCCGGCAGGTCCCGGATGGCGCGGATGATGTTCAGCCGCGAGGTCCGGCTGCTGGTGGCCCACACGGTGAGCAGCGAGATGGCGGCGCCGATGGCGAAGCCCTCCGCGACGCTTGCGACCGGCACCGCGAAACGGAGGCCGAAGCTCTCGTCGGTGGACTCGAAGATCCGGGCGGACACCGCCACCACGATCCTCGCGACGCCGATGCCGGCGAGCGCCCCGAGCGCGGCGCCCACCACGGAGTAGATCGCGCCCTCCAGGGCGAACGCGCGCACCATTCCGAGGCGCCGGAGCCCGAGCGCCCGCAGCGTGCCGAGCTGCACCTTGCGCTCGTCCGAGAGCATCACGAAGACGTTGACGAGGAGGAGGATGCCGGCGATCACGGCGACCGCTCCGATCGCGGCGAAGATCGCGGTGAAGGAGCTCCCCGCCTCGTCGGCCTGGTCGAGCAGATCGCGTTTCACGGGCTGGACCGTCACGGTCGCGACGGGCGCCAGCGCCCGGGCGACGGCTCCCGAGACCTCGTCCGTGCGCGCCGCGCCGCCGAACACGCCGCGCCCGTTCGTCACCAGCAGGAGCCCCTCGGCGGGCTGCACGCCGCGGGCGCCGGGCACCGTCATCCGGGCGATGGTGCCGGGGGCCACCAGGGCGTTGACGCTCTCGGCGTCCGCCTGGTCGCCGAGCCCCGCGATGCCGATGCCGGGCGCGATGCCGCGCACCACCAGCGCGGCGCTCCCCCCGGCCGCCAGGATCCGCACGCGATCGCCGGTCCGCGCGTCGAGGGTCCGGGCGGCGTCCTCCTCGAGGACCACCTGGCCGGGACGCAACTCTTCCGAGAGGTCCGCGAGCCCCGTGTCGCCCGCGTTCCCTCCGAGGGCCCGGGCCGACGGGACGTCGATCTCGAGCACCCTGAGATGGGGCTCGGCCCGTCGCGGTCCGTCGGTCGAGACCGCCACGCCGGCGGCACGCACCACGGGGAGCACGGCGGCGCCGGCGGGCAGCCGGGCGCGCACGGCCGTCTCGGCGGCGGCGGGGCGCGCCCCGGGGACCGGGTCGAGCGCGTCCCCCCGCCCCCGCGCGGTGCGGGGGGCGTCGCGCCCCCACGCGCGCCGGCTGTCGCCCCCCACCAGGGCCGAGGTGCT
>JAXIPH010000060.1:0-5474 GCA_045403035.1 Thermoleophilia bacterium
CCGCATGCGCGTGGGGTCGGTGTGCGCTATTATATTTGCCTATCGGCAATCAAGTGATGTGAGGAGATGTGACCCAGGCGCCGCCGGTGGCGATGGACGAGGAGACGGTGGACCGTCTGCGCAACGCGGTGATGCGCATCGGCCGGTGGCTGCGCACGGCGAGCGCGGATGAGGGCCTCACGACCACCCAGTCCGGGGTCCTCGCGACCCTCGTTCGGGAAGGTCCGATGCGCGCCGGCGACCTGGCCGAGGCGGAGGCCATCAACCCCACCCTGCTGTCGCGGGTGCTGGGGAACCTCGAGGAGGCCGGGCTCGTGACGCGCGGTGCGGATCCCGAGGACGCCCGCTGCACCCGCGTCTCGGCCACCGCCGCCGGCGCGCGCCTGCTGGGACGCCTGCGCGCCCGGCGCGCCGCGCTCCTCGCGGCCGGCCTGGAGCGGATGCCGGCCGATCGCCTCATCGCGCTGCGCGAGGCCCTCCCCGCGCTGGAGGACCTGGTGCGCGAGGGGGAGCGGCGCTGATCCACGCGTGGGCTCACGGCACCTTCTCGGCGCTCCACACCCCGAACTACCGTCGCTACTTCGCCGGGCAGGCGGTGAGCCTCGTCGGCACCTGGATGCAGACCGTCGCGCAGGGCTGGCTCGTGCTGGAGCTGACCGGCTCGGGCACCGCGCTGGGTCTGGTGGCCGCCGCCCAGTTCCTGCCGATCCTGGCACTCGCCCCATATGGAGGGCTGCTCGCGGACCGGCTCGACAAGCGGCGTCTGCTGATGACCACCCAGGCCGCCCTCGGGGTGATGGCCCTCACGCTCGCGATGCTGGTGCTCACCGGCACCGTCCAGCTCTGGATGGTGGTCGGCCTCGCGCTGCTCCTGGGCCTCGTGAGCGCCTGCGACAACCCGGTGCGGCAGGCCTTCGTCCAGGAGATGGTGGGTCCCGACGAGCTGAGGAACGCGGTCAGCCTCAACAGCGTCCTGGTGAACGCCGCCCGCGCGATCGGGCCCGCCGTGGCCGGCGTCCTGATCGCGACCGTCGGCACGGGCCTGTGCTTCGCGATCAACGCCGCGACCTACGCGGCCGTGCTCGTTGCGCTCGCCGGGATGGACCGGGCCGCGCTGCGCCCATCGGCGCCGGCGCCGCGCCAGCCGCGCCAGGTGCGCGAGGGCGTCGCCTACGTGCGCCGCACGCCGGAGCTGCTGGTCCCGCTCATGATGCTCGCGCTCGTGGGCACCCTCGCCTACGAGTTCAGCGTCGTGCTGCCGCTGCTGGCCACCGGCCCGTTCGGGGGCGGGGCGGAGACCTACGGCCTGCTCACCTCCGCGATGGGAGCGGGCGCGATCGTGGGCGGGCTCGTGGTGGCCGGCCACGGGCGCACCGGCCTGCGCCCCCTGACCGTGGCCGCCGCCGTCTTCGGCGTCGCCATCCTCGCCGCGGCCGCCGCGCCGACCCTCCCGGTCGCGCTGGTGGCGATGGCGCTGGTGGGCGCCGCGAGCATCACCTTCCTGGCCACGGGCAACACCACGCTCCAGCTCACCAGCGAGCCGCGCTTCCGCGGTCGCGTCATGGCCCTCTGGACGATGGCGTTCCTGGGCAGCACCCCCATCGGAGCCCCGATCGTGGGGGCGATCTCGGAGTACGCGAGCCCGCGAGCCGGTCTCCTCCTGGGGGGCCTGGCCTGCCTGGCCGCCGCCGCGGTCGGAGCGGCCGCGCTGAATCTCGAACGCCGCCGCCGCCGGACCGTCTCGTGGGGGGCCGACCGCGGCGGCGCCCCCGGCGCCCGTGGATCCATTGCCGCCTCGTAGACCGACGGCGGCTGAATTCTAGGTCTCGGCGGGCTCGGCCTTCGCGGCGGCCCGGGCGACGACGTAGGCCGCGCCCGCGGCCAGCAGGTTGGGACGCCGGTCGGCCAGGCCGGTGACGGCGCGCCCGCCGGCGTCCAGCACGCGCCGCTGCCGCACCACGAGGCCCTCGGCGCGCGCGAGCGCCTCGAAGTCGGCGACGGTGCAGAGGTGGATGTTGGGGGTGTCGTACCAGGCGTGTGGCAGGGTCCGCGACGAGGGCATCCGGCCGGTCGCGAGCAGCCGGAGGCGGATGGCCCAGTGGCCGAAGTTCGGGAACGAGACGATGCCGACGCGCCCCACGCGCACCATCTCGCGCAGCACGTCGCGCGGGCGGTGGAGGGCCTGGAGCGTCTGCGACAGGACCACCACGTCGAACGCGCCGTCGCCGAAGTCCGACAGCCCCGCGTCCACGTCGAGCTCCAGCACCGGAATGCCGCTCCGCAGGCAGGCCACGACGGCGTCCGGCGACCGCTCGGCGCCCTGCACCCGGCATCCGCGGGCACGGGCGAGGTGGTCCAGCAGCGCGCCGTCGCCGCATCCGAGGTCGAGCACGCGCGAGCCCGGCGGCACCAGGCCGGCCACCAGCGCGAGGTCGGCCCGCATCCCGCTCAGCCCGCCACGGGGGCCGGGGCTTCGGTCGCGCCCCCGTCGCGCACGCGGTCGAGGAACGCGGCCACCGTGCGGTGGTACTCGGGCACGGTGAGCAGGA
Organism: Thermoleophilia bacterium; assembly: GCA_045403035.1. Lineage (GTDB taxonomy): Bacteria > Actinomycetota > Thermoleophilia > Miltoncostaeales > Miltoncostaeaceae > CAVXDY01. The sequence goes on from JAXIPH010000060.1 coordinate 2,550, forward strand.
ATGAGTCGTGGCCGTGGGGCGAGGGGATCTCCCGGAATGACACCGGCACGTCGTGCGCCGCCAGGGTGCGGACGATCTCCAGCGAGTGCTGGGTGTCGAAGCGCCAGTCGGTGTCGAACGAGACGACCAGGAACCGCGGCGGCGACCCCGCAAGCGCCGACGCCAGGGTGGCCGCGTCCGCGAAGGGGTCGAAGTAGTCCATCACCCGCGACAGGTAGAGATAGCTGTTGGCGTCGAAGCGCTTGAGGAAGCTCTCGCCCTGGTGCTGGAGGTAGCTCTCGACCTGGAAGTCGACGTCGAAGCCGAACGACGGCACGTCGCCGTTCTGCAGCCGGCGGTCGAAGCGGCGGCGCATGGACTCCTGCGAGAGGTAGGTGATGTGGGCCATCATCCGGGCCACGGCCAGGCCGCGGTCGGGTCGCACCCCGGCGTCCTGATAGTCGCCCCCGCGGAAGTCCGGATCGCTCATGATCGCCTGGCGGGCCACGGCCGAGAACGCGATGTTCTGGGCCGAGAGGCGCGCCGAGGCGCACACCAGGATGGCCGAGGCGAGCTCCTCCGGGGCGTCGATGGCCCACTGCAGAGCCTGCATCGCGCCGAGCGAGCCGCCGATGGCCGTGGCGAAGCGGTCGATGCCGAGATGCCGGGCAAGCGCGCGGTGCACCGTCACCAGGTCGCGCACGGTGAAGAGGGGGAATCGCAGCCCGTACGGCCGGCCGGTGGCGGGGTCGATCGAGGACGGGCCCGTGGTGCCGCGGCAGCCGCCGAGGAGGTTGGCGCAGACGACGAGGTAGCGGTCGGTGTCGATCGGCTTGCCGGGGCCGATGATGGTGTCCCACCAGCCCGGACGCGCCGGGTCGCCCTGGTGCCCCGCCGCGTGTGCGTCGCCGGTCAGCGCGTGGAGGATGTAGACCGCGTTCGAGCGATCCGCGTCGAGGCGGCCGTAGGTCTCGTAGGCCACCTCGACGGGCGCGAGGGTCGCGCCGGACTCGAGCCGCAGTGGCTCGTCCTCGGTGAAGAGCACGACCCGCCGGGTCTCGACGAGCCCGATCCCGGTGGTGATGCCCATGCGGGACAGCCTAGGCCGCCGCGCCCACCCGCTGCTTGATCTCCTCGGCGATGGAGGTCGGCACCTCCTGATAGGAGTGGAACTGCATGGTGAAGGTGGCGCGACCCTGGGTGGCGGACCGGACCGAGGTGGCGTAGCCGAACATCTCCGAGAGCGGCACCTGGGCGGTGACGACCTCGGTGGTGGCTCCGCGGGTCTCCATCCCGCCGATGCGCCCGCGGCGCTGGCTGAGGTCACCGACGACGGTCCCGACGTAGTCCTTCGGCACGACGACCTCGACGGCCATCACGGGCTCGAGGAGCGTGGGGGACGCGCGCCTGGCGGCCTCCTTGAAGGCCATCGACCCGGCGATCTTGAACGCGATCTCGGACGAGTCGACCTCGTGGTAGGAGCCGTCCACCAGCTGCACCCGGATGTCGACAAGGGGGTAGCCGGCGACCACACCGCCCTCCATCGCCTCGCGGACGCCCTGGTCGACCGCCGGGATGTACTCGCGCGGGATGCTGCCACCCACGATCTTGCTCTCGAACTCGTAGCCGCCGTTCTTGTTGGGCTCGACCGTCAGGTAGACGTGGCCGAACTGGCCGCGGCCACCGGTCTGGCGGACGAACCGGCCCTCGATCTTCTCGACCCGCTTGCGGATCGTCTCGCGGTAGGCGACCTGCGGCGCGCCGACGTTGGCGTCCACGCCGAACTCGCGCATGAGGCGGTCGACGATGATCTCGAGGTGCAGCTCGCCCATCCCGGAGATGACCGTCTGCGCCGTCTCCTCGTCGGTGCGCACCCGGAAGGTGGGGTCCTCGTCCGACAGGCGCGCGAGCGCCTGCCCGAGCTTCTCCTGGTCCTGCTTGGTCTTCGGCTCGATCGCGAGGCCGATGACCGGCTCCGGGAACGTCATCTGCTCGAGGATCACGGGGTCAGCCGCGTCCGTGAGGGTGTCCCCGGTGGTCGTGGTCTTGAGGCCGACGGCCGCGACGATGTCGCCGGCCGTGACGCTGTCGACGTCCTCGCGGTGGTTGGCGTGCATCATCAGCAGCCGGCCGACCCGCTCCTTGCGGTCTTTGGTGGCGTTCATGACGCTCGAGCCGGTGGACACCGTGCCGGAGTACACGCGCAGGTAGGTCAGGCGGCCCACGTAGGGGTCGCTCATCACCTTGAACGCGAGCGCCGAGAAGGGCCCGTTCGGGTCGGCCTCGCGGGTGACCTCCTCCTGGGTGCCGGGCACCAGCCCGACGGCGGGGCGCACGTCGAGCGGTGAGGGCAGCAGGTCGATGATCGCGTCGAGCAGGGGCTGGACGCCCTTGTTCTTGAAGGACGACCCGCACAGAACGGGGGTCATGGCGATGTTCAGCACCGCCGCGCGAATCGCCGCGACGAGCCGGTCCACCTCGATCTCCCGGCCCTCGAGGTAGGCGTCGGCGAGCTCCTCGTCGTGGTCCGAGGCGACCGAGATCAGCTCCTCGCGGGCGGCCTCGGCGGCGGCGCGCATCTCCTCGGGGATCTCGATGACGTCGAATTCGGTTCCGAGGTCGTCCTTGTAGACGATCGCCTTCATCCCGATGAGGTCGACGATCCCGCGGAAGTCGGCCTCCTCGCCGATCGGCAGCTGGATCGGGATCGCCCGCGTCCCGAGCCGGTCGACCATGGTCTTGACGGCCTTCGCGAAGTCGGCGCCGACGCGGTCCATCTTGTTGACGTAGGCGATCCGCGGCACGCCGTAGCGGTCGGCCTGCCGCCAGACGGTCTCGCTCTGAGGCTCGACGCCGGCGACCGAGTCGAACACGGCCACGGCGCCGTCGAGCACCCTCAGGCTGCGCTCGACCTCGATCGTGAAGTCGACGTGGCCCGGGGTGTCG
>JAXIPH010000217.1:0-8023 GCA_045403035.1 Thermoleophilia bacterium
CGGCCGTCGCCGGCAGGGACCCCCTCGCCGCGGCCGCGGCCGTCTGGAAGGCGGAGTGGGGCTGGTCGGGCGAGGATGAGGACGCCGCCCATGCGCTGGTGCTCGGGGGGATCGCGTCGTTCGACGATCTCCTGCACGAGACGCCGCCGCCCGGCGAGTCCGGGCCGGGATGGGCCGACGCCGAGCCCACCCGGTTCGGTCGCCTCGCGATGCGCCTCTGGAGCGGTCTCCTCCGGCACGAGGAGATCGTGGACCGGTGAGCACGGACCTCCCCGCCTTCCGTGCCGACGGCCCGCTCCCGAAGGGGGTGACCCTGCTCGAGGCGAGCGCCGGCACCGGCAAGACGCACACGATCGCCAGCCTCGCGGTCCGCTACGTGGCGGGGGGGGTACCGCTCGACGAGCTCCTGGTGGTCACCTTCACCCGCGCCGCCACGAGCGAGCTTCGGGAGCGCGTCCGGGCGCGGCTCCTGGACGCCCAGACAGCGTTCGCGGAGGCCGCCGCGGGCATGGCGGCTCGGGACGATGAGGTGCTGGTCCTGCTGACGACCGGCACCCCGGAGGAGCTCGCCGTGCGAGGAGAGCGCATCCGGCGGGCGCTGGCCGACTTCGACGCCGCCACGATCGCCACCACCCACGGCTTCTGCCAGCAGATGCTGGAGGGGCTCGGGACCGCCGGCGACATCGCGCGGGACGCCGTCTTCGCCGAGGACATCGGCGACCTCGTCGGGGAGGTCGTGGACGACCTCTACCTCCGCCGCTTCCACGCCGCGGGCCCGGCGCCGTTCACGAGGAGGGTCGCTCTGGACGTCGGCCGGAAGGCCATCGACAACGCCCTGGCGCAGCTCGAGCCGCGGGACGCACCGCGCGACTCGGTGCCGGGGACGCGGGTCGCGCTGGCAGGGAGGGTTCGCTCCGAGCTCGAGCGACGCAAGCGCGGGATGCGCCTGCTCACATACGACGACTACCTGACCCGCCTCTGCGCGACCCTCGTCGACCCCGATCACGGCGACGACGCCTGCGAGCGGTTGCGCGTGCGCTACCGGGTGGCCCTGATCGACGAGTTCCAGGACACCGACCCCGTGCAGTGGGAGATCGTGCGGCGCGCCTTCTCGCCGGCCACGCTCGTGCTGATCGGCGACCCCAAGCAGGCGATCTACGCGTTCCGAGGAGCCGACGTCCACACCTACCTGCGCGCGGCGGCCGAGGCCACCACCCTGGCGACGCTCTCGACCAACTGGCGCAGCGATCAGGCGCTCATCGACGCCTACGACGCCCTCTTCCGGCGGGCGCGCCTCGGGCACGAGGACATCCCCTACCGCACCGTGAAGGCCGCCCCGGCGGTGGCGGGGCGACGGCTGTCCGGCGCACCGGACGACGCCCCCCTGCGCGTGAGGATCGTTCGCCGGCAGGCGGGGCTCGTCACCCTCACCACGACCGGCTTCGCGCAGGTCGACTCCACCCGGGAGCACGTGGCCCGCGACCTCGCGGCGGACGTGGTGCGCCTCCTGTCCTCGGGAGCGGAGATCGTGGAGAACGACGGCCGGGTCGGTGTGCGTCCCGGCCACCTGGCGATGCTCGTGCCCACCAATCGCCAGGCGTCGCTCGTGCGCGACGCCCTCGCCGAGGTCGGCGTGCCCGCGGTCATCACCGGCGCCGGGAGCGTCTTCAGAACGCGCGCCGCCGACGAGTGGCTGCGCCTCCTCCGCGCCATCGAGCGCCCCGCCTCGGCGACCCTCGCCGCCTCGGCGGCGCTCACTGGCTTTCTCGGCTGGACCCCCGCGCGCCTCGCCGAGGTGGGCGACGCGGACCTCGAGGAGCTCCACGCGCAGCTCCACCGCCTGGGCGCCGTCCTCCGCCGCCGCGGGGTGGCCGCGCTCGTCGAGTCGGTGGCGGCCGGCACGGGGCTCGCCGCCCGAATCCTGGCCGGGCGCGAGGGCGAGCGCACGATGACCGACCTCCGCCACATCGGCCAGCTCCTCCACGAGGCGGCGAGCGAGGGCTGGCTGGGCGTCTCGGCCCTCGCCACCTGGCTCTCGGAGCGGATCGCCCAGGCCGGCGCCGACACCGCCAACGAGGACCGCAGCCGGCGCCTGGAGTCGGACGCGGAGGCCGTCCAGGTGCTGACCATCCACAGCTCCAAGGGGCTCGAGTTCCCGATCGTCTACTGCCCATTCCTTTGGGACCGCGGCCGCGCCCCCGACCGGGCGGGTGCGTTCCCGGTCTTTCACGGAGAGCGTGACGAGCGGTTGCTGGACGTCGGCGGACCGAGCGGCAGCGGCTTCGCCGCCCGCTACGCGCGGGCCCTCGCGGAGCAGCGCGGCGAGGACCTGCGGCTCGCCTACGTCGCCCTCACGCGAGCCCGGCATCAGGCGGTCGTCTGGTGGGCCGGCTCCCAGGACAGCTGCAACTCCCCGCTCGGCCGCCTGCTGTTCGCGACCGACCACGAGGGAAACGTCGCGACCGCGGGCGCGAGGAGCCCCTCGGACGACGAGGTCTGGAACGCGGTCACCGCCCTGGATGCGCCTGGGTGCGTGAGCGTGGCCTGGACGACCGAGCCCCCGGGCGCCCGATGGAGCGCCCCGGCCGCCGCGCCGGCCGCCCTCGCGGCCGCCGCCTTCGACCGCGGGATCGACGCGGACTGGCGGCGGACCTCCTACTCCAGCGTGACCGCGGGGGCGGAGGAGGAGCAGGTGGGCAGCGAGCCCGGCGGCGTCGTGCTGGACGACGAGCCGGAGGGCGCGGAGGGCGCGGTCGTGCCCGAGGAGGATCCCGGGCGGCTGCGGGACGTGGCCCTGCCCCTGGCCGACCTGCCCGCGGGGGTCGGGCTCGGCTCGCTTGTGCACGCGGTGTTCGAGCGCGCCGACTTCGCGGCGCCGGACCTGGAGGATCAGCTCACGTCGCTCGTCGCCGAGCAGGCGCACCGGTGGGACGTCCCGATCGCCGACCCGGACGCGGCGGCGGCGGGCCTGCTCGCCGCCATCGAGACCCCGCTCGACGCCGACGAGACGTGCCTGCGCGACCTCACCCGCGCGGACCGCCTCCAGGAGTTGGTGTTCGAGCTGCCGCTGGTGGGCGGCGATGCGCCGACCGGAACGCTCCATCCCGGGGACATCGCCGACCTCCTCGAGCGCCGCCTCGGACCCGGGGACCCGCTCGCCGCGTACACCGACCGCCTCCGCGAGCCCGGGCTCACCCGCGACCTGCGCGGCTACCTCAACGGCTCGATCGACCTCGTTGCGCGCCTCCCCCGCGGACGGTTCGCCGTCATCGACTACAAGAGCAACCGCCTCGGCGCAGACCCCCCGACCGCCTTCGACTACCGCCCCGCGGCACTCGCCGTGGCGATGCGCCGGGCCCACTATCCGCTGCAGGCGCTCCTCTACCTCGTCGCCCTGCACCGCTACCTGCGCTGGCGCCTGCCCGAGTACGACCCCGCCAAGAACCTGGCGGGGGCCGGCTACCTCTTCCTCCGAGGCATGATCGGGGCCGGGACGCCGGTCGACCGGGGCGGCCGCTGCGGCGTCTTCTGGTGGCGGCCGCCCGACGGTCTGGTGCCGGAGCTGAGCGATCTTCTCGCCGAGGGCGCGCCGTGATCGCCGCCGGCGCCGACCCGTGGGAGGGGCGCATCCCGCTCGGCGCGCCCGCGGCCCTGGCGCCCTTCGTCGAGGCGGGCGTCCTCGGCGCGGCCGACGTCCACGTGGCGCGCACCCTGGCGCGCCTCCTGGACGAGTGTGACGCCGCCGTGCTGCTGGGAGCCGCGCTCGCGGTGCGGGCGACGCGGCTCGGGCACGTGTGCGTCGACCTCGCGGGCGTGCGGGACAGCGTCATCCCCTCCGACGACTCCGCGCCGGCGCCGGCCGGCCTGCCCTGGCCGGAGCCCTCCGCCTGGACCGCTTCCCTCGCGGCAAGCCCCCTCACCGCAGAGGCCGGCCCGCTGCGTCTCGAGGGCTCGCTCCTCTACCTCGACCGCTACTGGCGGCAGGAGCGCGCGGTGGCCGCCGACCTCCTCCTCCGGGCGGACGCGCCGGCGCTCGCGGATCCCGCGGCCCTCCGCCACCCGCTCGCCCGCCTCTTCCCCGGCCAGGCCCTCGCCGAGCAGAGCGCGGCGGCGGCCACGGCGCTCCTGCGGCGGCTGAGCGTGATCGCCGGAGGGCCGGGCACGGGCAAGACGACCACGATCGCGCGCATCCTGGCCCTGATGGACGAGGTGGAGGGGCTGCACCCGCGGCGCGTCGCGCTGGCGGCACCCACCGGCAAGGCGGCCGCGCGCCTCGAGGAGTCCGTCCACGAGGAGGCGGCCGCGATGGCCGTGAGCGGCGCGACTTGCGCGCGCCTGATGGCGCTCGGCGGATCGACCATCCACCGGCTCCTCGGCCGGCGCCCGGGCAGCGAGAGTCGCTTCCGTCACGACCGCGCCAACCCGCTGCCGCACACGCTGGTGGTCGTGGACGAGGCGTCGATGATCTCGCTGTCGCTGATGGCGCGCCTGCTCGAGGCGCTCCGCGAGGACGCGCGCCTCGTGCTCGTGGGCGACCCCGAGCAGCTGGTCTCGGTCGAGGCCGGGGCCGTCCTCGGCGACGTCGTCGGCCCCGCCCGGGTGGGCGCAAGGATGCGCCCGGACGCCCGGCGCACGCTCGGGGAGGCCACCGGCGGGCCGGTCGAGGCCGTCGAGGCGGATGCGGCCATCGGCGACGGCGTGGTCATCCTGCGCCGCGTCCACCGCTTCGGCGCCGGCATCGCCGGGCTGGCCGACGCCGTGCGGCGGGGCGACGGGCCCGCCGCCCTGGAGGCCCTCTCGGGGGACCGCGAGGGGGTGCGATGGCTCGCCGCCGACCCCGCGCTCGCGGAGATCGGGCCCGTGCGCGAGATGGCGGTCGCCGCGGGGCAGCGGCTGATCGCGCTCGCCCGAGGCGGGGACGCGGCGGGCGCGCTCGGGGCGCTCGGCGACTTCCGCCTTCTGTGCGCCCACCGGCGCGGCCCGCACGGGGTCGCGGCGTGGACGGCTCAGGTGGAGGGGTGGCTCGAGGCCCTCGGCGCGGTCCCCGGCGGCTGGTATCCCGGCTGCCCCCTGCTGGTGGGCGCCAACGACTACGGTCTCCGCCTCTTCAACGGCGACACCGGGGTGATCGTGGTCCACGACGGCGGGCCGCCCCTCGCGGCCTTCGCGCGCGGCGGAGAGGTGGTCGAGCTCAGCCCGAGCCGGGTCGGGTCCCTCGCTCCGGTCCATGCGATGACGATCCACAAGAGCCAGGGCTCCCAGTTCCGCCGGGTGGCGGTCCTGCTCCCACCCCCCGGCTCGCCGATCCTCACCCGCGAGCTTCTCTACACGGCGATCACGCGCGCGAGCGAGAAGGTCCTGCTGGTGGGCGACGAGGCGGCGGTCCTGGACGCGGTCGCGCGGCCGGTCGCCCGCGCATCCGGCCTGCGGCGGCTCCTGTGGGGAGACGAGTGAGCGTCCACGGGGGCGCGAAGCTCGTCGCCTGGCGGGCCGGGGAGTGGTTCCAGCGCTCCCTGTCGCGCTTCGCCGCGGTTCGCGGCCCGCGGCAGTCGGCGGCGATCGCCTACTACGTCCTGCTCTCGCTCTTCCCGTTGATCCTGGTCCTCGCCTCGGTGGCCGGGCTGGTGCTGGACGACGAGGAGCTGCGCTCCGACTTCGTCGAGGCGCTCGCCGATGCGCTGCCCATCACCGAGGCGGGCGCGAGCGATCTCGACGCGGCGCTGCGGGGCGTGAGCGCGAATGCGGGGACCGTGGGGCTCGTGAGCCTCGTGACCCTCGTCTGGTCGGCGAGCGGGATGATGGGGGCGATCCGGGGAAGCCTCGACGACATCGACCCGGAGACCCCGCCGCGGCCGTTCGCCCGGGGGAAGCTCGTCGACCTGATCATGCTGCTGATCGCCGGGCTGCTTCTCGCCGCGTCGGCGGGGCTCACGATCGCGACGCGGGTCGCGCAGAAGGACGTCGGAGACTCCGTCGGCCTCTCCGGCCCCCTCTACGAGGTCGGCCGGGTCGTGGTCCCGATCGCGGTCGGGACGGGCCTGCTCGTGCTGCTGTTGCGATGGGCCCCGTCCGCGGGACCCCCGGTGCGCGACGCCTGGCCCGCCGCCCTCGTCGGTGCCGTCGCCCTGTGGGCGCTCTCGGTCGGCTTCGCCGCCTTCATCCAGTACTTCGGCAGCTACAACGTGGTCTACGGGTCGCTCGCCGCCGTCATCGTGTTCCTGGTCTTCGTGTACCTCGCCGCCAACGTCGTCCTGCTGGCGGCCGCCTTCGCGGCCGAGTGGCGGGGGGTGCTCGGCGACCGCCCCGGCGCAGAGCCCGGCCCCGGCTTCGGGGCGCAGGTCCTCGGCTTCCTCCGAAGCCTGGTCGTTCGCGACCGCTGACCGCTACGGGTCCGCGGGCGGGGGCGGGCGATGCGGCCCGTCTCCAGCGGGAGCTCCCGGCGGGGGCTCGCGGTCCGCGATCACGGCCCCGACCCCGGCGGCTCCCACCGGCTCGGGGGGCGGGGCCACGCGCCACGACGTGCGAAAGCGCCAGAGCAGCAGCGCGAGCACACCTAGCACGATGGGCCCGGCGTAGGTGAGGCCGCGGAACAGGATCACGCCCGCCACGATCTGCGACTCGTCGGAGCCGCCGGTCACGGCCAGGAAGCCCGAGACGTAGAGCGCCTCAACGACGCCGACGCCCCCGGGGGTGAAGTTGACGATCGTCAGCAGCCGCACGAGCGTGTACACGACGGCGATCGAGCCGACGGGCAGCTCGTCGAGACCGAGGCCGACCGCCCTCATCGAGATGGCGAGCATGATGCCGTTCAGGACGTACACGGCGATGACGGCGGACATCACCCGGCCGCCGCGCTCGGACCAGGTCTGGCGCAGGTCGTCCCGGAACCGGACGGCCGCCTCGGCGAAGTCCTGCTCGCTGGGCCGGCGGTGGACGACCCCCCGGACCCAGCGCTCGAACCGCCCCGCGAGCGCGCCGATCCGGCGCGAGAAGGTCTCGCTCCTCAGCATGAGCCAGACCAGGACGATCCCGGTCGCGGACACCAGAAGACCGATCGCCGCCAGCACGACGATCCCCGTCGAGATCTCCCCCTCGGCGGCCGCGATCAGCACCGCGAAGATCGGCATCACCAGGACGGTCAGGTTGGTCAGCGAGCTGGTGAAGAGCCAGCTGCGCGCGAAGTCGTCGGTGTAGAAGCCCCAGGAGCGGAGCATCCCCAGCCGGGTGGCCGTACCGGAGGGGCCGGGGACCGTGTTCGAGACGGCCGCGGCGCCCTCGACCGCCACGATGCCGCGCCCGATCCCGAGGCCCGGGACGGTGATCGCGAGCTGGGCGGCGATCAGGACCTGCGTGACCAGCAGCAACACCACCAGCAGCAGGCCCGCCTCGAGCGAGACCCCGGCGAGCGCCTCGCCGACCTCCTCCAGGTTCCCGACGTTGTCGAGCAGCACCCACCCGATCAGGCCGAGCAGGAGGAGGGTCAGCAGCCCGCGCGCGAGCGTATCCGGGATGTGCATGCGGCGGCGCCCGACGGTTGTCACCGTCTCCTCGGGCCCGGGGGCCGACCCCTCGTCCGCGGCGCTCATCCGCGCAGTCTGCCACCCGGGCGGGGACGGCATCGCCGGCGCTCGAGAGCGGGTTCTCTCCGAGCAGGCCGCCGCGCGTCCCCCGAGGCCGCTCCATTCGACAGACTTGGCGCGTACCCGAGATCTCGGCCAGGGGGAATCGCGATGGAGCTCCAGGATGCGATCCGCAAGCGGCGCGCGGTGAGGACGTACACCGACCGCCCCGTCGACGACGAGGTGCTCGACCGACTGCTGCGCCTGGCGCTCCGGGCGCCGAGCGGGGGTGGGCAGCAGGCGTGGGGGCTCCTCGTCGTGCGCGATCCCGAGGTCCGGACGGCCGTCGCCGAGCTCATCATCAAGGGCGGCGCGACCTACTTCGCCCTCATGCGCCCGCAGAAGGACGCCTCGGACGAGGAGCACGCGGCCTGGGCGCGCGAGTACGCCGAGGGTGTGATGGG
>JAXIPH010000275.1:0-4591 GCA_045403035.1 Thermoleophilia bacterium
CGGGGCGCCGGGCCCTGGTTGCCGCGGCCTCCGGCCCCCCCGCCGCCGCGGGCCCGCGGGCCCCGGGCCGGAGCCGGTAGCGCACCTCACGGCCGGCCGCCGGGGAGCGCTCGATGAGCCCCGCCTCGTCGAGCGCGGCGAGATGCTTGGCCACGGCCTGGCGGGTCATCGGGAGCGCCCGGGTGAGCGTGGGAGCGGTGGTGGAGCCCTCGCGAAGGAGGGTCTCGACGACGTGGCGGCGGGTGGGGTCCGCCAGGGCGGCGAAGACGGGGCCGAGCGCGTCGCTCACGCGCAAACCGTGGCGAGGCTCGACGCGAGCGAGGCCAGCGGCAGGGAGGGGGCGCTCTCGGTGACGATCACGCGGGCCCCGGCCGGTGAGGCCACCACGAGGAACTCGACACGCGTGGGAGGCTCGTCGTCCCGGCTCCACCACCACACGAGGCGGTGGGGAGCGGAGGCCGATTCCACGTGGATCTCCCGGTCGGGCTCGTCCAGCCAGCGCTCGCGGCCCTCCTCGGTCGCCAACGCGTCCCACACCTCCTCGGGCGTCGCCTCGATCTCGATCTCCCGGCGTGCCGGCATCAGCGCCTCCTTGACAACCATTTGGTTGCTAGTATGGAGTGACAACCACTCAGTTGTCGAAAGGATAGCCGATGCCGCTGGTCCCGATGGTCGTCGAGCAGAGCCCGCGTGGTGAGCGCTCGTTCGACATCTACTCGCGCCTGCTCAACCAGCGGATCGTCTTCATCGGGACGCCGGTTGACGATCAGGTCGCCAACCTCGTCGTGGCGCAGCTCCTGCACCTGGAGAGCAGGATCCCGAGAGGGACGTCTCGATCTACATCAACTCGCCGGGCGGGGTCGTCTACGCCGGGCTGGCGATCTACGACACGATGCAGTTCATCGCGCCCGACGTGCAGACGATCTGCTTCGGCATCGCGATGAGCATGGGCTCGTTGCTCCTCGCCGGGGGGGCGCCGGGCAAGAGGATGGTGCTGCCCAACAGCCGCATCCTCATCCACCAGCCCAGCGGCGGGTACCAGGGGCAGGCCACGGACATCGAGATCCACGCCCGCGAGGCGCTCGAGCTACGCCGGCACGTGGAGGAGATCTACGCCCGCCACACCGGGCAGACGGTGGAGCGGATCAACGACGACATGGAGCGCGATCGCTTCTTCACGGCCGATCAGGCCTGCGAGTACGGTCTCGCCGATCGGATCATCTCGTCCCACGAGGTGACGCGCGTCCCGACGGGGTTCGCCGGCAGGAACGGGGACTAGCCGTCGTGGTGATGCCACCTCGGCAAACCCTGGGGTCAGCGCGGCTCGGCGGGCGGGTCCGGGTCGGCCAGGATCGTCTTCTGCATCCAGGCGACGTCGTGCCATGCGCCGTTCTTCCAGCCGACCTCTCGGTAGACACCCACCGGCTCGAACCCGAGGGCACGGTGTAAGCCGGCGCTGGCGTCGTTGGGGAGCGCCATTCCGGCGATCGCTCTGCGATACCCACGCTCCGCCAGGCGAGCAAGCAGCGCCTCGTAGAGGGCGCGGCCCACCCCTGTGCGGCGCCGGCCGAGCTCGAGGTAGATGCTGGTCTCGCAGGCCCAGCGATAGGCCGCTCGCTCGGCGAAGCGATGCCCGTAGGCGTACCCGGCCACATGACCGGCGTCCTCGAGCACGAGCCAGGCATGCGTCTCGGCTGCGGAGGCGATGCGTTCGGCCATCTCCTCGGGGATGGGTGGATCGACCTCGAAGGTGATGGCGGTGTCGAGCACGTACGGGGCGTAGATCCCCGCGCAGGCCGCGGCGTCGCGCGCGGTGGCGTCCCGGATCGTCAGGCCCTCCATCATCCGATCCAGCCGCGCCCGGGCTCCCGCCGCGGCACGCCCCGGGAGGCGCTCGGACCTAGCGCGTCGGCGCTCGGCGGCGGCGGCCGCCGCTCGGCCGGTCGGCGTCGGTGCTGTAGCGCCCGAGGACCTGCTCGGCGAGGTCGGTGACCGTGCGGCGCAGGGCGACGGGCTCGAAGAGCACCGCCTCCCCCTGGTACTTCAGGAGCTCCTTCACCAGCCAGTCCTCGCTGGCGTAGGGGATCTCCACCAGAACCGAGCCGTCGGCGAACCGCTCGCGGGAGGCGTGCTTCTCGAGCATCCACCGGGCCTGGGACGGGCTGCACCACACCGACGCGCTCTGGGCCACGGTCCCCGCCGGGTCGGGCCGGGCGCCCCAGGGCATGTAGGGGCCCGTGCTCGTGATCTCCGGGCGGCGCTCGAAGTGCTCCTCCAGGAGCAGGGCGCTGCGGATGCGGTCGAGCCGGAAGGTGCGCTGGCCGCCGGCCCGCCGGCAGTGGGCGACCACGTACCAGGCGTCCCGGGCGTTCACGAGCAGGTGCGGCTCGATGGTGCGGCGGGTGATGGCGCCGCGCGACTCGGTCCAGTACTCGATCTCGAGCAGGAGGTCCTCGCGGATCGCGTGGCCCATCACCGCGGCGACACCGGAGTTGGCGACCTGGGTGCGGCCGAGCTCGACGGTGGGGACCGCGTCCTGGTCCATCACGGCCTCGAGCTTCTGGCGTACCGAGCTGAGCGAGCCGCCGGCCTCGATCGGCAGCCGGTCCCCGATGAACTCGAGTGCCCACAGGAGCGCCTTCGCCTCGAGGGGGGAGAGCCGGGCCGGGCGGGCGAAGCTGTCGCCGTAGGTCTCCTTCTGCACCACCACGGTGTCGCCGTCCACCTGCGCATAGAGGGCGTAGCAGCCGCCGCCGAAGTTGATGAGGTTGAGCAGCCCGATGTCGTCCTCGAGCACCTTCTTGTCGAGGTTCAGCGACGAGCGGAGCTCGGCGATCGGGATCTGGGCCTCGGCCGACTCGCCGCAGGCGGCCAGGAGCCGCGTCATCAGGGCGAGCAGTCGGGCGAAGCGCTCGGCGGGCACCACGCGCTCCGGCGCCTGTGGGCCCGGGGCGGCCTGCTCGGCGGCGTCGGCGGGCTCGGAGGCCGCGGCCGGCGCGGCGGACGGCGTGGAGCGCCCCCCGTCGACCTGGTGCCGCTCGGCGATCACCTGGAGCGCGGCCACGACGGCGTCGCGCAGGTCGGCGGGCTCCTCCACCCGCGCCTCGGCGCCCAGGCCCAGGATCCAGGCCACGAGCTCGTCGCGGTTGCCGTAGGGGGTGGTGTAGATGCCGGAGCCGTCGGCCCCGATGGAGGTCTCGCCGTAGTCGCCGAACATCTGCTCGACCCACCAGGCGATGGTGGGGGTGAGGGAGACCGTGGCGGTGTGGGGGGAGTCCTCGAGCTGCCACGGCGCGCGGTCGCGGTACCGCGAGAGGTCGAAGTCGTGCGGCGCGGGGAAGTCGTGCTCGGCGCGCGTGCGGAACGTGATCCGGCCCTCGATGCGCGACAGTCGGAAGATGCGGGTGTCCGACCGCTCGTGCGCGTAGCCGACCATGTACCAGTTGCCGCCCGAGTAGATGAGGCTGTAGGGGTCCACCTCACGCTCGGAGCGCTCGTCGCGGCCGATCGAGTAGTAGGTGAAGCGGATCGTCTTCCGGCGGCTGATGGCCGACTCGATCTTGCTGAGGTGGGACGCGACCTCCGGCGAGTAGTCGCCGCCCAGCAGGTTGACCGAGACGGTTCGCGCGGCGTGGTCGTCCAGCGGGCTCGGCCGGCCGAGGGTGAGGTGCTGAAGCGCCAGGCGCAGCGGCTCCGCGTACGCGAACTGCCCCTCCAGCAGGTAGAGGCAGGTCTGCAGCGCCGACAGCTCGGCCTGGTCGAAGTCGAGCTCGGGGAGGTAGTAGTTCTCGGGCGGCAGGGCGTAGAGGTCGCCCTGGAACGGGTCGTCGCCCGGGCGCTCCACCGCCAGCCGCAGCCCCATGGCCTCGATCTCGGCGCGGTCGGCGTAGAACCGGCGCAGAAACGCCTGCTCGGTCATGCCGCCGTAGCCCTCGACTGCCTCGTGGATCTCGTCGGCCGTCACGGGACGCTGCTGCGACATCAGGAAGGCAACCAACGAGAGCTGGCGGACCAACTTGTCGTCGTCCCTCATGGCCATGATCGCTCCTCGAGAAACGGCCGATCGTCGCGTCGGATGATAGCCCAGGTGGGCTGCGCGGACCCCTCCCATCGAGCCCGGAAGGCCGCTCTGTGCGGGGATGCGCCCGGTGCCGGGACGCCGGTCACGGCTCGGCGCCGCCCATCGGAGCGGGGCCGGCCCGGGTGGCCATCAGCTCGCGGTGTGCGGCGCCGGAGATCGCGATCTCGACCGGCACCAGGATGGCAGCCGCCAGCAGGGCGAACGACAGGGGAGGGGCCAGCGCGGCGGCCGTCCCCAGGCCTGCGGCGAGACCGAGCAGGATGACGCCCAGCTCCGCGCGGGTGACGGCCGCCGCGTCGTCGGGATCCACGCTCGCGTGCAGCAGCAGCGCCAACGCGAAGCCCACCGCGGCGATCGCGAA
The DNA here is from genome assembly GCA_045403035.1 of Thermoleophilia bacterium. GTDB lineage: Bacteria > Actinomycetota > Thermoleophilia > Miltoncostaeales > Miltoncostaeaceae > CAVXDY01. The sequence goes on from JAXIPH010000275.1 coordinate 4,443, forward strand.
CCGTTCGTCCACCAGGGCCGTGAGCAGCACCGCGCCGGCCAGCGCGATCGACGCCCACAGCACCGCGTAGCGCCGTCCGGCACGCCCCAGCCGCACGATGGTCGTGGTCTTGGGGGGGAGCGCCCGGCTGTCGGGGAGCCGGTCCAGGT
>JAXIPH010000066.1:0-8218 GCA_045403035.1 Thermoleophilia bacterium
CACCGTGAACGTCCCCCCGGCGTCCACGGCGATGGAGACGAGCCGGCCGGCCGTCGGGGCCGGCACCTCGAGGTCGACCTTGTCGGTCGACACCTCCACGACGATCTGATCGGCGGCGACCGTGTCGCCCACGGCCGCGCGCCACTCCACGACCATCCCCTCGGTGACCGACTCCATGTCGGGCAGCACGATCGGCACCAGCGCGCCGGTGCCCGGCTCGGCGGGAGCCGCGGCCGCCGGGGCCGGCCCGGGCTCGGGCGCCTCGGCCACCGGAGCGGGCGTGGCCGGGGGCATCTGCGCGGTCGCCGCCGCCCCGTCGGAGGGGGCGGAGGACGCCGCCCCATCGTCCGGGGAGCCGTTGCCCGCAGGCCGGGCCGTGCCGCCCGGCAGCAGCTCGGCCAGGAGCGCGCCCACCGCCACGGTGTCCCCCGGGGCGGCGACGATCCGCTCCACGCGCCCCGCGGCGGGGGAGGGGACCTCCACGTCCACCTTGTCGGTGGTCACGTCGAGGAGGGTCTGCCCGGCCTCGACGGAGTCGCCCTCCGCGACGCGCCACTCGACGACGACTCCTTCGGTGACCGACTCGCCGAGTTCCGGCAGCAGTACCTGGATCGTCTGGGAAGAGGTCGTCGACACGCGGGGTCTTAGGCTAGCGCGCCGTGCGGCCGGGCCGTCGCCTCCGGGCGTTGCAATTGGGCCTCCAGGCGCCCCATCGGTGCAACCGTCCTCCCCGGCGCGCGGCCGGAGACCCTGGGTTCAGTCCCCGAGCTCCAGGATCCGCTCCATCGCCTCGGCCACCGCCGCGCGCTGGCCCTCGGTGAGGCGACCGAGCCGGGCGACCACACCGTCGGTGTGCTCCAGCTCCAGGTCGCGGGCAACGCGGGTCAACTCGTGAAGCGCCCCCTGGCGCTCCCACTCGTCGATGGGAGGCTCGGGGAGGGAGGTGACCGGGATCCGCGGGGTGCTCTCGTCTTGCACGTTGAGAACCCTAGTGACCGCCTCTGTGGACGTCACCCCCTCGATGGTCTAGGAGGTTTTGAAGACCCCCGTAAGGTTCCCCGGCACGCAGGGTCTTCGCGCGATATGCTTGCGCAAGCAAGTAGATGGATCTGGCGTTTGCGGTGCCTCTGAGAATGGCGGAATCCCGATGAGCAGCCACGAGCAGGCCTCGCGCACGGTCCCGGCCGAGGGTCCCATCCATCCCGAGACGACGATGGGGGCGGTGTCGCTGACGGTCGCCGACCTCGCGACGGCCGACGCTTTCTACCAGCGGGCCCTGGGTCTGCACGCGCTCGAGCGCTCCGACGGCCGCGCCCTGCTGGGCGCGGCGCCCGGGGCACCCCTCGTGGAGCTGGTGGGCGACCCGGACGCGCCGGCGCGTCCGCGACGGAGCACCGGGCTCTTCCACCTGGCGATCCTCGTGCCCGACCGGGCGGAGCTGGCGCGGTCGCTGCGGCGGGCGCTGGCGGCGGGCGCCGGCTTCACCGGGGCCTCCGACCACCTCGTGAGCGAGGCTCTCTACCTCGATGATCCCGAGGGCAACGGCATCGAGCTCTACCGGGACCGCCCCCCCGAGGAGTGGCGCCGCGAGGGCGGGCAGATCGCCATGGACACGCTGCCGCTCGACGTGGAGGGGGTTCTCGGCGCGCTGGCCGAGAGCGGTGCTGACGAGGGCGTGCCGCCGGGCACGCGGATGGGCCACGTGCACCTGCAGGTGAGCGACCTGGCCGAGGCCGAGGACTTCTACTCCGCGGCGCTGGGCTTCGAGCCCACCGCGCGCGGCTACCCCGGGGCGCTCTTCGTCTCGGCCGGCGGCTACCACCACCACCTCGGCCTCAACACCTGGGGCACCGCCGGGGCGCCGCCGCCCCCGCCCGGCACCCGCGGCCTGCGCGCCTTCCGGGTGGTCGTGCCGACCGCGGCCGAGCTGTCGCGCGTGGCGGACCGCCTGGAGGCACGGGGCATCGCGGCGAGCCGGTCGGACGAGGGGCTGCGGATCACGGATCCCGCGGGCAACCCGGTGATCGTGCTGGCGCGGGAGGACGCGGCCGGGTAAACCGCTGGTACAGGATCCTGTCACAAGGATAGGATCCCAGCGTGTCCCGGTCCCGACTTCGACTCGCACGTGAGCGCGCGGGGCTCACCCAGGCGCAGCTCGCCCAGCGGGCCTCGGTCAGCCGCCAGCTTGTGGGGGCGATCGAGGCAGGGCGCCACTCACCGGCCGTGGACGCCGCCCTGCGCATCGCGGCGGTTCTGGACGCGTCGGTCGAGGAGCTCTTCGGGGAGCCCGGGCCGGGCACCTTCTCCTCGCTCGGTGACCCCCTGACATCCGGCACGCCTGTGCGTATCGGGCGGGTGGGCGAGCGCCTGATCGCCGCCCCGCTCGTCCGGCTGGTCACCGGGGAGACCGGGTGGGCGGCCGCGGACGCCGTGGTCCGTGGCGAGGGGGTCGCGATGCTGCCGGGCGCCGACGACTCCGCCCTGGTCGTGATGGGCTGCGACCCGGCGCTGGGAACCCTGGAGGCGCTGCTCGACCGGCGCGGGTCGCGGCGGATGGTGGCCGTGCAAGGGTCCAGCGGGGCGGCGGTGGAGGCGCTGGCCGGCGGCCGCGTCCACGCCGCCCTGGTCCACGGCCCCGAAGGCGGCCTGCCCGCGCCGCCGGTCCCGGCGCGGCGCATCCACCTGGCGCGCTGGAGGGTGGGCGTGGCCGTCGATCGCGCCCTTGCCGGGGCGAGCCTCGAGGCGATCCTCGCGGGCGACGTTGCACTGGTGCAGCGCGAGCCCTCGGCCTCGAGCCAGCAGGCCCTGCTGCGGGCGGCGCGGGCGATGGGCGCGCCGGCCGTGCCCTCCGGCGCGATCGCCGCCGGACACCTGGACGCCGCTCGGCGCGCGGCGATCGCCGGGTGCGCGGCGGTCACCTTCGAGCCGGCGGCGTGGGCCCACGGCCTGCGCTTCCTGCCGCTCGAGAGCCACGCCGTCGAGCTGTGGATCGACGAGCGCTGGATCGACCATCCGAGCGCCCAGGCGCTGAGCGACCTCCTCTCGTCCGCGGCGTTCCGCGAGCGCGCGCGCCTGATGGGCGGCTACGACCTCGAGGGCACCGGGACGCCGTGCGCGCCTTAGGCGCCGCCACCCGCCTGGCCGCCATCCTGGCCGTCGGCGTCCTCGCGCTCACCGCGCTCGCGTGCGGCGGTGGCGGGGACGACCCGCCGACGGTGTTCGCGGCCGCCTCGCTGACCGAGGTGTTCCCGCGGATCGAGCCAGAGGCCCGGTACAGCTTCGGCGGCTCGAACCAACTCGCCCTCCAGATCGAGCAGGGCGCACCCGCGGACGTCTTCGCATCGGCGTCGTCCGATCTCACCCAGGACCTCTATCGGAACGGGCTCACCGAGGCGCCGGTTCCGCTGGCGTCGAACCGGCTCGTCGTGGTCGTCCCCGCATCGAACCCGGCCGGCATCGTCTCGGTGCGCGACCTGGATCGGGACGGTGTCCGGGTTGTGATGGGGGCAGCCGGCGTGCCCGCCGGCGACTACGCCCGCGCCGCGCTCGCCAACCTGGGGCTGTCCCGCGTCGTCGCGAGGGCCGTGAGCCAGGAGCCCGACGTGAAGGGGGTCATCGGCAAGGTCGCCACGGGGGAGGCCGATGCGGGCCTGGCCTACGCCACCGACGCCCGCGCCGCAGGGGACCGGGTCCGCGTCATCCCGATCCCCGTCCGCGCCGCGCCCGATGTGCGCTACGAGATCGCCGTCGTGGCGGGGAGCGCCCACGCGGCCGCCGCGCGCGAGTTGGTCGCGCGGGCGACCGGCCCCGACGGCCGGCGGGAGCTGGCCGCTGCGGGGTTCATCCCGCCCCCCTCGTGAGGCCGATCGGCGCATTCTCGCTGCTCCTCGGAGGAGCCACGGTGGTGATGCTGGCCTTCCTCACCCTCCCGGTGCTCGCGATCTTCCTGCGCATTCCGCCCGGCGAGCTCGTCGGCGCGTTGGCCGACGAGCGGGTCGTCGACGCCCTGCGGGTGACCGTGACGACCAACGCCATCGCCTTCGGCCTGACGCTCGCGGTGGGCACCCCGGCCGCATACCTGCTCGCGACACGGCGGTTTCCCGGCCGGAGCATCGTGATAACGCTCGTCGAGCTGCCGCTCGTGCTGCCCCCCGCGGTCGCAGGGATCGGCCTGCTCGCGGCGTTCGGCCGACTCGGCCTCCTGGGCGGCACGTTCGAGGCGTTCGGGATCACGATCGGGTTCACCCGGACCGCGGTCGTGCTGGCGATCCTGTTCGTGGCCGGCCCGTTCTACGTGCGCCAGGCGATCGCGTCGTTCGAGGCCCTCGACGGCGACTTGCTGCTGGCAGCCCGCACGCTGGGCGCCGGACCCGGGCGGACCTTCCGGCGGGTCGCGCTGCCGCTGGCCTCGAGCGGCCTGGCGGCCGGCGCCGCCCTGTCACTGGCGCGCGGGATTGGCGAGTTCGGTGCCACCATCATGTTCGCGGGCAGCCTGCAGGGGGTCACCCAGACCGTCACGCTCGCGATCTACCAGGAGCTCAACGTCGACTTCGACGTCGCCCTGGCCATCGGCGCGCTGCTCGTGGTGCTCAGCGCCGTCGTCCTCATCTCGATCAAGATGGTGCTGGCGTGGCGCGACTCACCCTCGACCTCGACGTTCCGCTTCGGCACTTCGAGCTCCGGCTAGGGCTGGAGGTCGGCGAGGGCGAGACGGTGGCGCTGGTCGGGCCGTCGGGCGCCGGCAAGACCACCGTGCTCCGTGCGATCGCCGGCGCCGTTCGCCCGCGCTCGGGACGCATCGCCCTGGGGAAGCGGGTCCTGTTCGACCGGGAGCGCCGCGTCGACCTGCCACCCGAGGCGCGCCGGGTCGGCTACGTCTTCCAGGAGTACGCGCTCTTCCCGCACCTCAGCGTGCGCGACAACATCGCCTTCGGCGGGCGCGCGCGGGTCGACGAGCTTCTCGAGCGGCTCGACATCGCCCATCTCGCGGGCGCGCGACCGGGACGGCTGTCGGGGGGCGAGCGCCAGCGGGTCGGCCTCGCCCGTGCTCTCGCCAGCAAGCCCGAGATCCTGCTGCTGGACGAGCCCCTGTCCGCGCTCGACCCGCACACCCGCGTCGAGGTCCGGGCCGAGCTCCAGGGGCTCCTCGCCGAGCTGGGGCTGCCCGCGCTGCTCGTGACCCACGACTTCGAGGACGCCGCGGCCCTGGCCGATCGTGTCGGCGTGATCGTGGAGGGGAGCATCCGCCAGCTCGGAACGGCGCAGGATCTCGTCGCCGCCCCGTCCGACGCCTTCGTGGCCAGCTTCGTGGGCAGCAACCTCCTGGTGGGCGTGGCTCGCCCGGTGGGCGACGGGCTGGCCGAGGTGACCCTGCAGCAGGGCGGCACCGTCTACGCCGTCTCCGACCTGGAGGGTCCGGTCGGCGCGGTGGTGCACCCGTGGGAGGTCTCCATCGCCACCACCGCCCCGGGCGACGACTCCACCCTGAACCACATCCGCGCCCCGGTGGCGTCGCTCGTGCCGGTGGGCGGGCGGGTACGCGTGCGGGTGGGCCCCGTGGTGGCCGAGGTCACGACCGGATCGGCCAAGCGCCTCGGGCTCGAGCGGGGCACCGTGGTGATCGCCTCGTTCAAGGCCACGGCGACGCGGCTGGTCCCGCTGGGCGGCGGGGACGGGCGCGCGCCGGCCCCCACGGGCTAGCCTCCGCCGTCATGCGCCCGCTCGAGGTCGCCGCCCCCGGCGGCATCCGTGCCCCGCTCGACCCGGCCCTCGCCGGGGTCCAGGCCTTCGAGGAGGCGGGCTTCGACGCGGTGTGGTGGTCGGACCACTTCCTCCACTGGTTCCCGCCCGCTGTGTGGACGCCGGACCTGGTGCCGATGGCCGGGGTGCTGCGCACCCCGCACGCCTTCCTCGACCCCATGGCCGTGATGGCCGCCTCCGGGGTCCAGACCGAGCGGGTGCGGTTGGGCGTGGCCGTCACCGACGCGGTGCGCCGCCACCCCGCCGTGCTCGCGCAGACCTTCCTCACCCTCGACCACCTCAGCCACGGGCGCACCATCCTCGGGCTCGGCGTGGGCGAGGCCGAGAACATCCTCCCGTTCGGCTTCTCGTACGAGCGGCGGGCGTCGCGCCTCATCGAGGCGATCGAGATGATCCGGCTGCTGTGGTCGACCGTCGAGCCGGGCGACTACGAGGGCGAGTTCTGGACGCTCGATCAGGCGATCCTGGGCGCGGAGCCGTACGGCGAGCGACCGCCGGAGATCTGGGTCGCCGCCCACCGCCCGCGGGTGCTGCGCGCCGCCGGGCGCCTGGCCGACGGCTGGCTGCCGGTGTTCACGGACCCGGCCGAGTACGGGAGCGCCCTTTCCACGCTCCGCGGCCACGCGGCCGACGCCGGCCGCGACCCGGGCGACATCACCGCGGGCCTGTTCGCCTGGATCGTCGTCGACGAGGACCGCGAGGCCGCCGAGCGGATGCTCGACACCCTGCTGCTGCGGTTGGTGGCCCTGACCGCTCCTGCCGAGGACTTCGTCCGCGCCGGCGGTGAGCCGCCGCTGGCCGAGGGGTGGGGGCTCCTGCACTACGTCCCCACGAAGGTGGGCCGCGAGGAGGCCCTGCGCCTGGCGGCCGCGGTGCCGGGGGAGCTGCTGCGCCGCTACTACATGTGGGGTACGCCCGACGACATCGTCGAGCGCCTGCGGGGCTTCCGTGAGGCCGGGCTCGAGCACGTCTACTTCTGCAACGTCACGGGCCTCGGCGACATGACCAAGGCGGCCGGCTCGACGGCCCTCCTCCGCGACATCATGCACGGGTTGCGCCGCCTGCCCTGAGCCGGCCACCCGTATCGTCCCGGCCGTGACGAGCGGACGGCCATCGCTGCTGAGCGGGGTGCTGCGCGATCGCGACGGCGACCTGCGCGTCACCAGCATGGAGCTGTTCTTCGACCTCGTCTACGTCTTCGCGGTCACGCAGCTCTCCCACAACCTGGTCGAGCACCTCACCGTGCGGGGCGCGGTGGAGACGCTCGTCCTCTTCCTCGCCGTGTGGTGGGCGTGGAACTACACCGCGTGGGCCACCAACTGGGTCGACCCCGACGCGCTCCCAGTGCGCCTGATGCTGGTCGTCCTGATGGTCCTGGGCCTGGTGATGGCGGCGTGCATCCCCAGCGCCTTCGAGGGGCGGGCGCTCGGGTTCGCGGGCGCCTACGTGGCCCTCCAGGTGGTGCGGAGCGCGTTCATGGTCGCGGCGCTGCGGGGGCAGCGGATGGGCCGCAACTACGCCCAGCTCCTGGCGTGGTCGTGCATGGCGGGGGTCCTCTGGATCGCCGGTGCCACGGTCGAGGGCGATGCCCGCCTCACCCTCTGGGTGCTGGCGCTCGTGGTGGACTTCGGTGGGCCGCTGGTGAACTTCTGGCTGCCCCGGCTCGGTCAGACGCCGATGAGCGAGTGGACCCTCCGAGGAGGCCACCTCGCCGAGCGCATGCAGCTCGTGCTGATCATCGCCCTCGGCGAGTCGATCATCGTCACGGGCACCGGTTTCAGCGGGCTGCCGGGCGGCGCGAGCACCACCGTGGCGTTCATCGTCGCCTTCCTCGGCAGCGTCGCCCTCTGGTGGGTCTACTTCGGCCGCCACGCCGAGGAGGGCGCGCACCGCGTCGAGGAGGCGCGTGACGACGCGACCCGCCTGGCCCGCACCGCCTACGCCTACGCCCACGCGATCATGGTCCTGGGCGTGATCGTGAGCGCCGTGGCCGACGAGGAGGTGATCCTCCATCCCACCGGGCACATGGAGACCGGCGTCGCGCTGGTCATCCTGGGCGGCCCGGCGATCTACCTGGCCGGCAACGCGCTCTTCCTCTGGATGGTCTCCGGCCGCGTTCCCGGCTCCCGCCTGCTGGCCGTCGCGGCCCTGGCCCTGCTGGGCATCCTCGCGCCGGCGGTCAACCCGTTGACCCTGGCGATCGCCGCGACCCTCGTGCTCGCCGGCCTGGTCGCCACGGACGCGCTGACCCGCTTCAGCCCTGCGGGATCGCCGTCCCCTGGACAGCGGGCCTGACGAGTGGGCCCGAGCGGCGTGGCACGTTTCCCGCATACGGTGGTTCTCAATGAAAGGTTGGTCATGCGCCCAGGAACGGTGAAGATCGTCGGTCCGGCGGACGGGAAGCCGGCTCGGTCGGGTCCATCGGCGTGCGATTCACTCTCGACATGACCGAGGAGGG
>JAXIPH010000325.1:0-14300 GCA_045403035.1 Thermoleophilia bacterium
CGAGCAGGCGTCGGCGGGCCTCGACCGCCTGACGCCCCGGGACCTGGCCCACCTCACCCGGCTGAACGACGCCTATCGCGAGCGCTTCGGGTTCCCGTTCGTCATCTGCGTCCGGGGCCGGAGCGTGGCGTCGATCCTCGAGGCCTACGAGCGCCGCCTGGCCAACGGGGCGGAGGCGGAGCGCGCCACCGCGGTGGACGAGATCGCCGCCATCATGCGGCTGCGGCTCGAGACGGCGCCGTGACCCACGACCTCGTGGTGCGCGGCGACGCCTGGGACGTCGCCGTGGTGGACGGGGTGGTCGCCGAGGTGGCCCCCGGGCTCCCCGCCGGCCGCCGCGAGATCGACGCGCGCGGCCACCTGGTGATGCCCGGGGCCGTCGACGCCCACGTGCACCTGAACGACCCGGGGCGGGCCGACTGGGAGGGCTTCGACACGGGCACGCGGGCGCTGGCGGCCGGCGGGGCCACCTGCGCGATCGACATGCCGCTGAACTCGCTCCCCCCCACCCTGGACGCCGCCTCCTTCGACGCCAAGGTGGCGGCAGCCCGCGGGAGGGCGCGGGTGGACTTCGCCCTCTGGGGCGGACTGGTGCCGGGCGGCCGGGACGGAATGGACGCCCTGGCCGAGCGCGGGGTGGTGGGCTTCAAGGCCTTCATGTGCCCCAGCGGGGTGGATGAGTTCCCGGCGGCCGACCCCGACACGCTGGGGCGCGGCATGGAGCGGGCCGCCGCCCTGGGGCTGCCCGTGGCCGTGCACGCCGAGGACCCCGCGATCGTGGAGGTCCTGGGCGGGGAGGCGATGGCGCAGGGGCGCCGGAGCATGCGCGACTGGGCCGGCTCCCGGCCCGTGCGCGCCGAGCTGTCGGCGGTCGAGACCGCCCTCTCGCTCGCGCGCGATAGTGCGCCCCGCCGCTACGATCTCCCCCCGAGCGGGCGGGACTGTGGCAGCGCGTCGTCGCGGGCGAGGTGGACCTCGTCGCGTCGGACCACTCTCCCGGACCACCCGCGATGACGCGAGGAGACGACATGTTCGCGGTGTGGGGCGGGATCTCGGGCGCGCAGACGACCCTGCCGCTGCTGCTGACCCACGCGCCGGGCCATGGGCTCGCCGTCGAGCGTGCCGTGGAGCTCGTGACCGGGAGCCCCGCCGCGCGCTTCGGGCTGACCGGCAAGGGCGGCCTCCGGCCGGGAGCCGACGCCGACCTGGCCATCGTGCGGACCGGCGATCCCTGGGAGCTGCGGGCCGAGGACCTGGAGTATCGCCACCGCCACTCGCCCTTCGTCGGCGCGCGGCTGACGGCGCGCGTGGTGCGGACGATCCTGCGCGGGGTGCCGGTGTTCGGCGAGGGCGCCGTCCCGCGGGCGACCGGTCGGCTGGTGACCCCCGCGCGGGCGCGCGGATGACCGGCCCCCACGCCCGGACCAGCGTGCGCCGCGACCACGCGCTGATCGCCCCCGACACGCATGTCGTGGGGCCGGTGCCCGGCTGGAGCGGCACCGAGCATGTCCTGCTGATCGGCCCGCCCATGGGCGCGCGCTTCACGATGGCGCTGGTGCGCATGACCGCCGGCGCGATCGCCGGCCCTCCCCCGTCCGGAGCGGGGCGCGCGGTGTACGTGCTCGAGGGCGAGCTGACCCTCGAGGCGCAGGGCACGCGGACCGCGCTCGGCGCCGGCCACTTCGCCTACCTGCCGCCCGACGCCCCCCACGCGCTCAACGCGGCCGCGGCAGCGCGCGCCTGCGTCATCGACAAGCCCTACGTCGAGGCGCCGGGGGCCCCGCGCGGGCGCCTGGTGACGGGGGACTCCGCGGGGCTCACGCCCGAGCCCTTCCTCGGCGACGCGTCCCTGCGGGTGACGCAGCTGCTGCCCGACGACCCGGCGCTCGATCTCGCCCTCAACCTGATGACCTTCGATCCCGGGGCGGCCCTGCCGTTCACCGAGACGCACGTCATGGAGCACGGGCTGCTGGTCTTGGAGGGGACGCTCGTCTACCGGCTGGGGGACGCCTGGTACCCGGTCGGCGCCGGGGACGCGGTGTGGATGGGCCCCTTCTGCCCGCAGTGGTGCTGCGGCTACGGCCCGGGGCCCGCGACGTACCTCATCTACAAGGACTGGAACCGGGACGCCGGGGCGTGAGCCTGGTCGTCGACGCAAAGCGCCTGTCGCGGGAGATCGAGGAGCTCGCGCGGTTCTCGGACACCGAGTACCCGTCGGTGACGCGGGTGCTCTTCAGCGAGACCGACATGCGCGCCCGCGCCTGGCTGATCGAGCGCATGGAGGCCGCCGGCCTCGCGGTGCGGGTCGACGCGGTGGGCAACACGTTCGGCCGGTGGCAGGGCGAGGAGCCCGACGAGCCCGCGGTGGCCACCGGCTCGCACATCGACGCCATCCCCGACGCCGGGCGCTTCGACGGGGTGGTGGGGGTGCTCGGCGGGCTGGAGGCGATCCGCGCGCTGCGGGCCGCCGGCGTCCGCCCGCGCCGCTCCATCGAGCTGATCATGTTCACGGCCGAGGAGCCCACCCGGTTCGCGTTCGGATGCCTGGGGAGCCGGGTCCTGGCCGGAGTCGCCGGCGAGGAGCGGCTCGCGCGCCTGCGCGACGCGGACGGGATGTCGCTGGACGACGCGCGCGCCGCCGCCGGCATCTCGGGCTCGGTCGCCGGCGCCCGCCTGGCCGCGGACGCCTACGCGGCCTTCGTCGAGCTCCACATCGAGCAGGGCCCGGACCTCGAGCGGGCGGGCGTGCCGATCGGGGTCGTGACGGCCATCGCCGCCCCCGCCACCCTGCGCGTGGAGCTCTCCGGAGACGGCGGCCACGCCGGGGGCGTGCTGATGGCCGGGCGCCACGACCCCCTCGTGGCGGCCGCGGAGGTGATCCAGGCCGTGGACCGGGCCGCCCGCGCGAGCGGCGCCGAGGACACGGTCGGCACGGTGGGCCTGCTCACCCTGGAGCCCGGCGCGGTGAACAGCATCCCCCGGCACGTGCGCATGGACATCGACATCCGCGACACCGACCTGGCGCGCCGCGACGCCGTCCTCGCCCAGGTGCGCACCGCCGCCCGGCAGGCCGCCGAGGCCCGCGGGGTGCGCCACGCGGACGAGGTCCTGAACGCCGACGGGCCCTCGACGTCGGACCCGGCGGTGCTGGAGGCCGTGGAGGACGCCTGCCGGGAGTCCGGCCTCGCCGGCGTGCGGATGGTGAGCCGCGCCTACCACGACTGCGTGTTCATGGCGCGCCTCTGCCCCACCGCGATGATCTTCGTGCCCTCGGCGGGGGGCGTCAGCCACCGCCCGGACGAGTACACGTCCACCGAGGAAGTCGCGCAGGGCACCCGGGTGCTGGCCGGCGCCCTCCGGCGCCTGGCCGCCTAGTGTCCTGAGTCACCAATTACGTGGCAGTTCCCGACTGCATCTCATCGCGATACAGCGTCCTCGACTCCCACAAAATTCCCGATATTGCGGGAGATCTGCGTCCTTGTCTCGCGGGAGATTCGCTCGGGAACTGCATACGAACTAGCGACTCACGACACTAGCGGCGCCTACTGGGCGTCCTGCGCCAGGTCCGGTCGCAGCTCGCGCGCCTGGCGCAGGTACACGTGATGGATCGTCCGCCCGCGCGGGGCGTTGCAGTGGAGCAGCAGCCGGATGCACCGCTCGAGCGAGCCCGGCACAGCGACCTCCGCGGCGCAGAGCAGCGGGACCGTCGTGAGCCCCGCATCCCGGGCGGCCACCGCGGGGAACTCGGCCGAGAGGTCGGAGGTCATCGTGAAGATGATCGAGATCAGGTCGTCGGTCGTGAGCTCGTTGCGGGCCAGCACCTCCGCGAGCAGCTCGGCCGTGCTCTCGAGGATCGCCTCGGTGGTGTCCTCCGCCACCGAGGTCGCCCCCCGCACCGCCCTGACGACCGAATCCGTCAGCGCTCCAACCCCACCGACGCGCCGAGGCGCGTCCACTCGGCTCGCGTGATGGGGCGCCATCGCCCGGGCGCCAGGCCCTGGAGGCCGATGCCCGCGTAGCGCACGCGGTGCAGCCGCATGACCCGGTGGCCCACGGCCTCGCCCATGCGGCGCAGCTGGCGGTTGCGGCCCTCGGTGATTTCGATGCGCAGCCAGCTGCCCCCCGCCGCGCGGCGGTCCATCTGCTCGACCGCCGCGGGCGCGGTCATGCCGTCCTCCAGCTCCACCCCCCGGCGCAGCCGCCGGACCGTCTCGGCCGAGACACGGCCGCGCAGCAGCGCCTCGTAGGTCTTCGGCGCCTTCGAGCTGGGATGCATCAGCCGCGCGGCCATCTCACCGTCGTTGGTGATGAGGATGGCCCCGGTGGTCTCGATGTCGAGGCGGCCCACCGGGTAGAGGCGGATCGCCTCGGGCAGGTCGTCGAGCACGGTCGCGCGGCCCTGGGGGTCGGACGCCGTGGAGACCATCCCCGCGGGCTTGTGCAGCAGGTAGGCGCGCAGCGGCTCGGCGCCCCGCACGTCCTTCCCGTCGACCGCGATGCGGTCGTCCGGACCCACCACCTGGCCCACCGTGGCGGGAGTGCCGTTCACCGACACGCGGCCCTCGAGCACCAGCCCCTCCGCGGCGCGGCGGCTGGCGACCCCCGCGAGCGCCAGCGCCCGGTGCACGCGCATCCGCTCACCCACTCCCACCGTCCTCCGCGCCGTCCAGGTGGCCCGCCTCCGCGAGGCGCCGGCGCACCCGCTCCGCCTCGGGGCCGCTCAGCTCGAACCGCTCCAGTGGCGGCAGGTCGCCGGCCCCCCGCAGCCCGAAGCGCTCCTGGAAGAGCGGGGTGGTGCGGTAGCGCATCGCGCCGCCCTCAGCCGGCCGGCCGGCCTCCTCGAGCAGCCCGCGGTCCACCAGGCCGGAGACCGTGGAGTCGACCGCCACGCCCCGCAGGCGGCTGATCTGCGGGCGGCTGATGGGCTCCAGGTAGGCCACCACCGCCAGGGTCTCGAGCGCGGCCGGGCTCACGCGGTCCTCCGGGGGGCGCTCGCGCAGGCGGTCGCACACCGCCCGCATGTCCGCCCGCGTGCGCAGGGCGAAGCCCCCCGCCACCTCGGCCACCTCCAGCCCGCCCCCCGGCCCGTGGCGCTCGGCCAGCTCGGCGAGGGCGCGCTGGACGGCCCCGGGCGACTCCTCGGTGACCTCGCAGAGCACGACCACCGGCAGGGGCTCGGGGCTCAGGAAGAGGAGGGCCTCCACCTGGCGCGCGAGCTCGTTCACCGGCCCGCCCCGCGGATGGCGATGTCCCCGAACGGCTCCGGCTGGACCAGGGTCACCTCGCCGCGGCGAGCCAGCTCGAGCGCGGCCATCAGCGTCACCGCCTCCTCGAGCGGGTCGGAGTCCGCGACGAGGGCCTCGAAGCTCACCGAGCGCGCCCGCGCGAGGGCCTGCTGCAGGCGCACGAGAGCCTCGGGGACGCTCACCCGGCGGTTGGTGAGGTGCGCCAGCGACGGGGCGGGCGGCGCGACGAGCAGGGCGCCGATCGCCTCGGCCAGGCGCTCGGGCGGCTCGACCGGCACCGGGGGCGGGGCGGCGCCCTCCAGCGGCACCCGCCGGTAGCGCGGCCCGGCGGAGGCCCGCTCGCGCTCGGCCAGCCAGCCCGCCGCGCGCTGGAAGGGGGCGTAGGCCACCAGGCGTGCCGCCAGACGCTCGCGCGCCTCGAGGGCGTCCGGGTCGGGCTCCTCGTCGGTCGCCTCTCCCAGCAGGCGGCGGGCCTTCAGCTCGGCCATGGCCGCCAGGAGCACGATCAGCTCCCCCGCCGTGTCGGTGTCCCAGCGCTCACGGGCCCGCTCCCCGAGCGCGGCCGTGACCACCTCGAGCAACGGCAGCTCGAGCAGCTCCACCTCCTCGCGGAGCACCAGCGTGAGCAGGAGGTCGAACGGGCCCTCGAAGAGGTCCAGCTCGATCGGCTGCTGGAGGGCGTCGGGCGTCGGCATGCGGAGGGCGGAGCATAGCCGCGCCGTCCGGGCGTCCCCCGACCGTGGCGCCGCCCTGGGCGCCGGGGCCGCGCGTACCATTGGCGGCATGCCCGCTCCCGCACGCCCGGTCTCGCTGACCGGCATCAAGCCGACGGGCATCCCGCACCTCGGGAACTACGTCGGGGCGTTCCGCCCGGCGCTGGAGCTGGTGGCGACCTACGACGCCTACTACTTCGTCGCCGACTACCACGCCCTCACGAGCCTGCGGGACCCGGCGGAGCTCGACGAGTACACGCGCGCGGTCGCCGCATCGTGGCTGGCCCTCGGCCTCGATCCGGAGGCCGTCACGCTCTACCGCCAGTCCGACGTGCCGGAGACCTTCGAGCTGTCGTGGGTCCTCTCGTGCGTCACCGCGAAGGGCCTCATGAACCGCGCCCACGCCTACAAGGCCGCGCGCGACCACAACAGGGAGGCGGGATCCCCTGACCTCGACGCCGGGGTCAGCATGGGCCTCTTCGACTACCCGGTGCTGATGGCGGCCGACATCCTGGTGATGGGGGCCGACGTGGTGCCGGTCGGACGGGATCAGGTGCAGCACGTGGAGTACGCACGGGACATCGCCGAGCGCTTCAACCACGCCTACGGGGAGCGGTTCTCGCTCACCCCGCCCCGGGCCGTCTCCTCCGACGACGCCGGCGAGAGCACGATGCCCGGGCTCGACGGACGGAAGATGAGCAAGTCCTACGACAACACGATCCCGCTCTTCGCCGATCGCGAGGGCCTGCGCAAGCTCGTGCGCCGGCTGAAGACCGACAGCACGCCGGTCGAGGCCCCCAAGGACCCCGACACCTCCTCGCTGTTCGCCATCTACCGCCAGTTCGCGAGCGCCGACGACCAGGCGGCGGTGCGTGCGCGGCTCGCCGCCGGCGGCCTCGGGTGGGGCGAGATGAAGGACATCGTCTTCGAGAGCGTGGACGCCGAGCTGGCCGGCTCGCGCGAGCGCTATCGGGAGCTGATGGACGACCGGGGCGCGCTCGACGAGATCCTCGCCGCCGGGGCCGCCCGGGCCCGCGAGCGCGCGGGGCCGCTGATGGCCGCCGTGCGGGACGCCATCGGCATCGAGGCCGGCGGGCGGCCGGCCGTGAGATCCGCCGGCCCGACCCGCTCGTAGAGTCCACTGGTGGGCACCCTCGAGCAGGCGGGCCGGGGGCCCGCCTCGGACCGACCCGGTTTCCCCTGGCGGGTGCTCTCGCCCATCGGGGCGGTGCTGCTGGCCTTCGCGGTCCTCCTCATCGCCGCGGGCGTGCTCCAGGCGACGCCGCTCTCGGACGATGCCGCGACGGCCCTCCTGCAGTTCGCGACGTCCCTGTTGCTGCTGGTCTTCGCCCTGCTGCTGCTGCGCGGGCTCCCCGCGCACGAGCGCCGCGCGGCGACGGCCCTCAAGCACTCCGCGGGGGGCGCGATCGGCCTGGGCGTGACGCTGGGCATCGGCATCGTCATCGGCGCCGGGACGATCATCTTCGTCGGCCAGGCGATCGACCCGGTCGTGGAGCGCCGCCTGGAGGAGTTCCAGGAGATCGGCACGGTCCCCTGGCAGCTCGCGATCATGGTCGTCGCGCTGGTGGTGCTGGCGCCCCTGGGCGAGGAGCTGCTCTTCCGGGGCCTGCTGCTGCGGGGCCTCGTGCGGCGGCTGCGCTTCTGGCCTGCGGCGATCATCACCTCGCTGCTGTTCGCGTCCGCCCATCCTGACTCGTACGTGCTGTGGCCGCGCGCCATCGCGCTCGTGCTCACCGGCCTGGTGCTCGCCTGGCTCTACCGCTGGCGCGGGTACGGGGCGTCGGTGATCGCCCATGCGACGGTCAACACCGTCGCCTCGATCGCGCTCATCGCGACGGCGGTGACCTCGTGACCGATCCGGTCGGCCTGGGCCGGCTCGAGCTCTTCGCGGGCCTCGACGAGGACGCGGTGAGCGGCGCGGTGAGCGGCCTTCGGGCGGTCGAGGTCTCGGCCGGCGAGGAGTTCGAGGTCGGCCCGACCGGCGCGATCTGCTGCATCGTCGACAACGGCCGGCTGGCGCTCTTCTTCGTCGCCGCGGAGGGCCGCGAGCGCACCATCGGCATCCTCGAGGAGGGCGACCTGCTGGTGCGGCCCACCGAGGGCTGGGTCTCCGTCGGCCCCCAGGTCCGCTGCTTCGCGATCGAGGACTCGCGGGTGCATCTGGTGGACCGCTCGCACATGGAGGCCTGGATGGGCGAGCCCGTGCTCGCCGCCAACCTGGTGCGGCTGCTGGCCGCCCAGGTGGCCGACCGGGAGCTGGCCGTGGCCATCGCCCTCGAGCCGCGCGTCGAGCGGCGGCTCCTGCTCAAGCTGCGGCAGCTCGCCGAGCGCTGGGGGCGCGTGACGCCGGACGGCATCCGCCTCGACCTCCACCTCACCCACCAGGAGCTGGCGAACATGATCGGCGCCGTGCGCGAGTCGGTCACGATCGCCCTCGGGCGCCTGGCGAGCGCCGGCGAGATCGAGGTCCGCAACCGCACCCTGCTCATCCGGCCGCCGGCCGACGCGGAACGCCCGGCCGACGTGCCCCCCGATCCGTGATCCTCACCCTGCGCCCGCGCGGTCCCTAGTCGCTGGCCCAGTCCGCGTGGGGCACCGCCGGCGGAACGCGACGGCGCCGCGGTCGGGGCGTCGAGATCGCCCTCCGCACGGGGGATCGGCCCGCCCGCGCAGTCGTGGGCCAGCGCCCCGACGGCGCGCTCGCGGTGAGGGTCGAGGAGGGCGACCCGGAGCAGGTCGCACGCGAGTTGCGCGAGGTGCTGCTGCTCGACGTCGACACCACACCCTTCCGCGAGCTCCACGCGGACGACCCGCTGATCGGCGCCCAGGTGCGGCGCCGGCCCGGGCTGCGCCCGGTGCGGCGCGGCACCGTGACCCAGGCGCTCGTGGCCGCCCTCGCGGGGCAGCTCATCACCTCACGGGAGGCCGCGGCCATCGAGTGGCGCGTCGCCGCCCGGGCCGCGCCGGCCTGCGGCGACCTGCGCCTCCCGCCCACCCGGGCGGAGATCGCCGCCCTCTCGGCCGCCGAGCTCGCGGCCTGCGGCCTCTCCCCGAGCCGGGCGTCGACCCTCGCCCGCCTGGTGCGGACCCTGGACCCCGAGTCGCTGCGCGGCCACGGCACCGACGCCGTCTCGTCCCGCCTGCAGCGCGAGCGCGGCCTGGGGCCCTGGTCGGCCGGCGTGGCGGCGATCTGGGGTCTCGGGCGCCTCGACCTCGGCCTCGTGGGCGACCTCGGCCTCATCCGTCTCGCGTCCCGGCTGCACGGCCGCCCCGCCACGGTCGAGGACACCGCCGCCCTGCTCGCCCCCTTCGGCGCCTGGGCCGGCCTCGCCTGCCTGCACCTGATCGCGCACCCCTGGGCGGCAGCGCCGGCTGCCGGCGGGGGAGCCCCGGTCAGGCCCGGCGCGCGGTGGACACGGCGAACCAGCCCCGCGGGTCCTCGTGCCACTCGACCAGCTCAAGCCCCGCATCCGCGTACATCTCGGCGACCGCCGGCCGCGTGAACTTGCAGGAGATCTCGGTGCGCATCTCCTCGCCCTCGGCGAACGGCACCTCGATGCCCAGCGCCCGCACCGTGACCACCTGATCCGTCAGGGAGCGCAGCCTCATCTCGACCCACGGCGGCTCCCGGTCGTAGATCGCCACGTGCGCGAAGGCGTCGAGGTCGAAGTCGGCCTCCAGCTCGCGGTTCAGCACCCGAAGTAGGTTGAGGTTGAACTCCGCGGTCACGCCCGCGGCATCGTCGTAGGCGGGCTGGATGCGCGCCGCGTCACCGGCCAGGTCGGTCCCCATCAGGAGAACGTCGTCGTCGTCCATCAGCTCGGCCACCGCCTGCAGGAAGGGCGCGCGCGAGCCGGGCTCGAAATTGCCGATCGTCCCCCCCAGGAACGCGACCAGCCGCGGGGCGGAGCGCTTCTCGGGGACGCACGACAGGTGCCGGCCGAAGTCACCGGCCACGCCGTGCACCTCGAGACCCGGGTAGGCGCCGGCCAGCCGCCCGGACGCCGCCAGGACCGCCTCGGGGCAGACGTCGAAGGGCACGTACCGCTCCAGGACGCCCCCGTCGCGCATCGCGTCGAGGAGGGCCGCGGTCTTGCGCGACGCGCCGGAGCCCAGCTCCACGAGCTCGCCGACGCCGTGGCGGGCCACGAGGCCGGGGGCGACGCGGCGCAGGATCCGCATCTCGGTGCGGGTCTGGTAGTACTCGGGCAGGCGGGTGATCTGCTCGAACAGGTCCGATCCGCGCTCGTCGTAGAAGTAGATCGGAGGCAGGGCCTTGGGAGTGGCCGTGAGCCCCCGGCGGGCGTCGGCGGCCAGGCCCTCGCCGGTCTCGGCGTCCATCGGGTGCACGTCGAGCCGGTAGGCCCGCGGGGCGAGGCCGGTGCTCACCCGGCGTCGCGGGCGAGCCGCAGGCCCGCGAAGATCTGGCGCCGCTCCGGCAGGTCCCAGTTCCGGAAGCTCGCGCGCGCCGCGATCGGCTGCGTGGCCCAGGAGCCACCGCGCAGCACCCGGTAGCGCGGCCCGAAGAAGACCTCCGCATACTCCCGGTACGGGAACGCGCGGAACCCGGGATACCCCTCGAACGTCGTGGCCGTCCACTCCCAGACGTCGCCGATCATCTGCCGGCATCCGCTCGGTGCCGGGGCGTACGCCCCGGCCGGCGACGGGCCGAACCCGAGCTGGTCGAGGTTGGCCGAGGCGACGTCGACGCCGACACCCTCGGCGGCACGCTCCCACTCGGCCTCCGTGGGCAGCCGCGCCCCCGCCCATCGGGCGTGCGCGTCGGCCTCGTGCGCGCTGACGTGGCACAGCACCCGCGCCGGATCGACCGGCTCCCGCCGGTCGTACCGCCGCACCAGCCAGCCGCCCTCGCCGTCGCGCTCCCAGTGGAGCGGGGCCTTTGCGCCCTCCCCTTCGCGCCAGGCCCAGCCGTCGCCGGTCCACAGCTCGGGGCGCGCATAGCCGCCGTCCGCCATGAAGGCCAGGTGCGCGCCCTCGGTCACGGGGTCGCGGGCGATCAGGAAGGGCGCCAGCTCCCGGGAGTGCCCGGGCCGCTCGCAGTCGTAGGCGAAGCCGCGGCCGTCCGCCCCCATCGCGAAGGTCCCGCCCGGGACCTCCACCCAGCCCCCGCCGGCCACGCCCGCGCCCGGGAGGGCGCGGCGCGCCGGCGGGCGGTAGGCGCCGGCCGGCAGCATCTGGAGGGCCTGGAGCACGGTCTCGGTGTGCTGCGCCTCGTGCTCCGCCACCATCTCGAACACGAAGCCGCCCGCGGTCAGCGGGTCGGCCCCGTCGGAGAGGTCGGCGTGGGCCAGCTGCTCGAGCGCCCGCTCGCGCACGGCGTGCAGGTACGCGTGCGCCGCGGGCTCGCCGAGCATCGGCGCCCCGGCTCGCCGGGCGCGCGGCGTCTCGAAGGCGTCGTACACGTCCTGGAGGCCCGGGTGGAGCGAGGGGCCGCCCGACAGGCGGCGCACCAGCCACAGCTCCTCGTAGGCGGCGATGTGGCCGAGGTCCCACAGGGGCGGGCTCATGATGGGGTCCGCCTGCCGGACCATCTCCTCGGGCGAGAGCGGGTCGAAGAGGAGCATCGTGCGCTCGCGGGTCGCGGAGAGCCGATCCGCGATCGTCGTTCCGAGCGCGCTCACCCCCCCAGGATCCCCCAGGCCCGGGGCGGCACGCTGTGAGGCGCCTCACATGGTGGGCTTCGTTACGTTGTGGTGTGGATCACCACGAGCGGGTGATCCGCCCGCACCCCTCGATCGTGTCATCTCGACCCTCCGCGTCGAGCCGAGGCGGCGCCATCTCTACAATCGGCCCCGGATGAGCCAGGTCTCGCGCAGCCGTCACCCCGCACGAGGCGGCGCTGCGAGGCCACCGGCCGGCCGGCCCCCCGCGCGCCGGCGGCGGCGACGGCGGCTCAACCCGTGGGTGCGCCTGATCCTTCTGTCGGTGGGGGCGCTCCTTCTGATCGTGGGCGTCGGCGCGGCGCTGGCCATCGACGACGGGGACGGGGACGCCCCGGACCGGGTGAGCGTGGCCGGCGTGGACGTGAGCGGGCTGTCGCCCGAGGAGGTCGAGCAGGCGGTGCGCTATCGCGCCCGGCAGCTCATGGCGGTGCCGGTGGTGATCGAGCGGACGGACGACCCGAGCACCCGGGTGAGGTCCACGCGCGCCGCGCTCGGGGCCCGGGCCCGGGTGCAGCGCGCGGTCGAGGAGGCCCTCGAGCCGCGCCCCTTCGGCGGTCGCGTGCTGACGCGCCTGGGCCTGGCGAGCACGCGCGAGGTGCCCCTGTCGTTCCGCCTGAACCCGCTCAAGGTCGAGGCCCTCGTCGATCGCGTCTCCTCGGAGGTCGACACGCCCGCGGTCCCCGCCCGGTTGCGCGTCGAGGGCGACGACATCCGCCTGCTGAAGGGCCGCGGCGGGTTCGGCGTCGACCCGGTCGCCCTGCGCCGCCGCATCGAGCAGCTTCCCCAGGGCGTCATCCGCGTGTCGGTCGGGCCGCTCGCCCCGCCGGTGTCCGTGGCCACGGCGGAGCAGGCGCGGCAGCGCGCGCTGCGCATCGTGGCCGCCCCCGTGGAGGTGACCTTCCAGGACCGGGGCGTGGCGATCGAGCCCGGCGTCCTGCGCTCGGCCCTGCGCTTCGAGCCCGCCCCCCCGCGCCTGCGGGTGTCCCTGGACCCCGAGGTGCTCCACGAGGACATCGCGTCCGCCTTCGAGACCCGGGAGCAGCCCGCGCGCGACGCCGCCTTCCGCGTGTCCGGGAGCAGCGTGCGGCTGGTGCCCTCCCGCATCGGCCGGAGCCTCGACATGACGGCCATCGCGGCCGCCATCGTCGCGAGCCCGGGGATCCCGTCCGTGCGCGCGCGCTTCGAGGTGAGCCGCCCGGAGCTGACCACGGCCGAGGCGCGGGCGCTGCGGATCACCGAGCTCGTCTCGGCGTTCTCGACCCCGTACAACTGCTGCGAGGCGCGGGTCACGAACATCCAGCGCGCCGCCGACATCCTGGACGGGACGATCATCGCGGCGGGCGGGACCTTCTCGCTCAACGACGCCCTGGGGCCGCGCACGCTGGACCGCGGGTTCGTCGAGGCGCCGCAGATCGCGGCCGGCCGGCTCGAGGACGCCGTGGGGGGCGGGGTCTCCCAGGTCTCCACCACCATCTACAACGCCGCGTTCTTCGCCGGCCTCGAGCTGGTGGCCCACACCCCGCACCAGTTCTACATCTCGCGCTACCCGGAGGGGCGCGAGGCCACCCTCTCCCTCGGTGGGCCGGAGCTGATCTTCGTCAACGACTGGGACGCGGCGATCCTCATCTCGGCCCAGGCGGGCTCCAACGACGTCACGATCCGCTTCTTCTCGAGCACGCTCGGGCGCCGGGTGGAGACCGAGACCGGCCCTCGTCGCGACATCGTGCAGCCGCGCGTGCGCGAGACGGTCAACCCGGACCTGAAGCCGGGTGATCGAGAGGTGGTGCAGGAGCAGGGCGGCGCGGGCTTCACCGTGAGCTACACACGCAAGGTCTGGGACGGCGACGATCTCAAGCGCGACGAGGACTTCACCTGGAGGTACAGCCCCCAGGACGCCTTCGTCGAGGTGGGTCCGAAGCGCAAGCCCGGACGGCGGAACCCGTCCACCACGAGCCCTGCCGAGCCGTCCGCACCGGGCGGCGGGGGCACCGGCACGACCACGCAGCCGAGCGCCACCAGCCCCCTGCCCGCGCCCCCGCCCTAACCGCCCTCGCCGGCGAAGAAGCCCTCGAGTGCGGCCGTGGTCTGCGCCGGGGCCTCCTCGGGCAGGAAGTGGCCGCAGGGGACCGTGTGACCGCGCACGTCCCGCGCCAGGGGGCGCCACGTCTCCAGCACGTCGTAGAGGCGGTGCATGGCCCCGTGCTCGCCCCACAGGACCAGCAGGGGGCAGCCCACGCGCGCACCGGCGTCCTCGGCGTCGTGCATCAGGTCGATGGTGGCCGCCGCCCGGTAGTCCTCGCAGGAGGCGTGGATCACGGCCGGGTCGCGGAAGCAGCGCGCGTACTCGGCGATCGCCTCCTCGGCCAGCGGCTCGGCGCGTCCCGACCAGCGCCGCAGGGTCTCCCGCAGGAACCAGTCGGGGTCGTGGCCGATCATCGTCTCCGGCAGCCCGCCGGGCTGGATCAGGAAGAACCAGTGGTAGTAGGCGGTGGCGAAGGCCTGATCGGAGCCGGCGAAGAGCGTCCGCGTGGGCACGATGTCGAGCACCGCGGCCCGCTCCACCACGTCCGGGTGGTCGAGCGTCATGCGGTGGGCCACGCGCCCGCCCCGATCGTGGCCCGCCACCGCGAACCGCG
>JAXIPH010000349.1:0-9838 GCA_045403035.1 Thermoleophilia bacterium
CTCCCGGGGGCGCCCGACTGGTCGGCGCGGCTGGCGAGGATCGGCCTCGACGTCACCGCGAGCGGGGCCGGCGAGGACACCGGCGCGACCCTGGCGGCCGCGCGCGATGCGGCCCCGCACCTCGCCCTGAAGGCACGCATCGCGGACGCGCGGGCGCTCGACGGCCACCGCGCGATGATCGTCGAGACCGAGGGTCCGGTCCCGCGGCACCTCTACCGGCTGAGCTCCGACGACGTCGTCGTCGTGGCGGTCGACGCGGGCGAGGTGGTCGAGGACGTCATGGACGTCGCCCGCCACGTCCTCGGGCGGGCCCGCCGCGGCTCGGCCGCCGCGCTCTGGGTCGCCACCGCGACGGGGCTGGGTCGGCTGCCGACCGAGGTCGTCGAGGCGAAGCTGGCCGTCCTGGTGGAGGGCGCCCGCCAGGCGCGCCTGTACCTGGCCAAGGAGCAGTTCGAGACCTAGGGAGCGACCCCGCGCGAGAGGTCGATCAGCCCGCGCTCGGCGGCCAGCCGGACGGCCTGCGCGCGGCTCCCCGCCCCCAGCTTGGCGAAGATGTTGGCGACGTGCCGGATGGCCGTGTTCTGGCTGATCACCAGGCGCTCGGCGATCTCGCGGTTGGTGAGCCCTTCCGCCACCAGCCCGAGCACCTCGAGCTCGCGCGACGACAGCCCCCCGGCACCGGCGCGGGATGGTGTCGGCGCCCGCCGGCCCAGGGTGCGGAGTAGCCCCTCCAATCGGCGGCACCACGCCTCCGACCCCAGCGCCTGGAAACGCTGGTGGGCGGCCCGGGCCAGGTCGGCGGCCGCGGCGCGGGTATCGGCGCGGGTCGCCAGGACCGTCGCGGCCGTCGCCCGCAGGCGCGCCCCGTCCAGGCGCGCGCCGCACGCGTCGGCACGCGCGGCGGCGCCCTCGATCGCCGCGGCATCGAGGGCTGCCAAGGCACCCGAATAGTCGGCCAGGAAGGCCTTCGTCCTCGCGGACGCGATCCGCGCCGCGAGTCGCGCCGCCTCGTCGAGCCGCTCGGAGGCGACCAGCGCCCCGACCCCGACGGCGGCCGCTTCCTCCCTGTGGCCCGCGACGACGGACTCGAGGGAGGCGAGGATCGGCTCGACCTCGGCCAGAGCCTCCTCGGCGCGCCCCAGGAGCAGGAGGACGCCGCCGCAACAGGAGCGCGCCCAAACCTCGTGGTTCGGGCTCTGGCGGCACAGCGAGCTCGCCGCCAGCCCGGCGTAGCCCTCGAGCGCGTCCTCCAGCTGCCCGCGGCCCATCGCGACGAGGGCCGAGGCGCACCGGCTGCTCCAGCGCGTCCAGTCACCGTGCTCCGATGCGCCGGCGAGCGCCTGCGCGTCGGCAATGCGGCGCTCGGCGGCCTCCCAGTCGCCGGCCTCGGCCAGCGCGTAGCCCGAGAGCGCCGCGTAGAAGGCCTCGGGATCGGTCAGCCCGTGCCGCCCGACGAGCTCCGTCGCGCTCGCCAGGTGGTGGACTCCCACGGCGACGTCCTCGTACCAGGCCTCGCCCAGGATGTGGTGCGCGCGGGCCGCGCCGACGTCGTCGTGGAACGCCGTCGCGAGCTCGAGCGCCTCCTCCACCAGGGTGTGACCGCCCAGGTCGTCCCCAAAGAGCGCGACCATCCCGCGCGTGGCGAGGAGGCTCACCCGGTCGAGCGCCTCCGCCGCCGTGGCGGCCGACGGGACCAGGGCGAGCCCCTCATCGGCCACCTCGGCCGCCGCCGCGAGCCGGTTGTTGAGCGCCAGGCCCCGCGCGTAGGCCACGAGCGCCGAGCGCAGCGGGGGTCCCGGCTCGGCCCGCAGCGGCCCGACGGCCCGTTCCCACTCGTCGAGCGCCTCGTCACGCCGTCCGGCCTCGAAGTGGGCGGTGGCCAGGAGCGCCAGCGTCCACGCGGCCGAGGCGTCCTCGCCCAGCGCCCGGAACTCCGCCAGCGCCTCCTCCAGCGGTGCCATCGCCTCCTCGTCGCCGCGCGACCCCCGCAACCGCAGGCGGCCGGTCTCGCGCAGCAGCTCCGCCCGCTCGGTCCGGGACCCGTCCTCCGGCCAGAGCGCGAGGGCCTGCTCGAGGTGAGCGACCGTCTCCTCCACCGCGCCGAGCTGGAGTGCGCGCCGGGCGGCCTCCCGTGAGAGGGCGATGGTCCGCTCCCGGTCGCCGGCGGCGAGCGCGTGACCCGCGAGCTCCGCGGCCGAGATGGGCACGCCCTCGGCGGCCAGGGCCTCGCCCACCTCCAGGACGCGGGCGTGACGGAGCCGGCGCCGGGCGGTGAGCCCCTCCTGCGAGAGCGCCTCGCGCACCAGCGCGTGGCGGAACGCGAACCCGTATCCGGACGCATCGGCCGGCTCCTCGGCCACGAGGCCCGCCGCGATGCAGCGCTCGAGCCGCGACAGCGTCTCGCCCTCGGACAGGTCGGCCACGGCGCCCAGGAGCCGCGCATCGAAGCGTTCGCCGACCACCGCGCCCCACCGGAGCAGCTCGCGGGCCTCCTCGTCGAGCCGCCCCGCCCGCGCGCGGATCGACTCCGTGAGGGTGAACGGCAGGGCCAGCGGCTCTCCCGGATGGCTCTGGGCATCGTCCAGCCAGCCCGAGTCCGCCGCGGCGCGGGTGAGCTCCTCGAGCGCGAAGGGGCTGCCGCCCGCCAGGCGCACGAGCTCGGCCTCGATCGCGGCCGGCGGCCGGCGGCCCAGGATCTCGAGGAGCATCTCCGCCGACTCGCCGGGGGTCAGCGGCTCGAGGGCGATCTCCTGCGCGAGCCGGGTCCGGCGCAGCTCGCGGCGCATCTCCTGGAGGGCGGGCGCGGCCGCCGGGTCGTCCGGCCGGTAGGTCAGGAGCAGCACCACGCGAGCCGGCATCAGCGCGCGGGAGAGGAACGACACCAGCCGCAGGCTCGTGGGATCCGCCCAGTGGAGGTCCTCCAGGATCAGCAGGAGCCCGCGCCGCGCCGCGAGCGCCCGCAGGTAGAGGGCCGCGCCCTCGAAGACCGGCCCGAGGCTTTCGGGCCCGAGGGCGCCGCCCCCGAGCTCGGGCAGGAGCATCGCCGGAAAGCGGCCGGCCACGGGGTCCGCGCTGCGTGGGGTCAGGCCGGCCCTCCGTGCCGCGCGGACCGCGTCGCAGAGGACGCCGAGCGCCTCGCTGAACTCGAGCACCGCCCGCCCCTCCACGACCACCCACCCGCCGTCCACGGCCCGCCCGGCCGCCCAGCCCGCGAGCCGGGACTTGCCCATCCCCGCCTCCCCGACGAGCGCCAGGGCGCCGCCCGCCGACGCCGGGTCGAGCGCGGCGGAGAGCGCCGCGAGCGCGTCCGCGCGCCCGTGGATCGCCCGGGCGAGGAAGCCCGGGCCGGAGCCGGCGACGCCCGTCATGGCCCGAAGGATGGCAGCGCCGCGGCCGGCCCGCGACGGCAGGTCAGGCGGCCGCGGGCTCCGGGGCGCGCTCGTAGTGGAGGTTGGGGGACAGCCATCGCTCGATCTCCTCCACGGGCATCCCCATCCGCTCGGCGTAGCTCTCCACCTGGTCGCGGCCGATCGGCCCGACGGCGAAGTAGCGCGCCTCCGGATGGTGCAGGTAGAGGCCGCTCACCGAGGCCGCGGGGAGCATGGCGAGGTTCTCCGAGAGGGTCATGCCGATCTCGCCGGCGCCGAGCAGCTCGAACAGGCGGCGCTTGGGCAGGTGATCGGGGCATGCGGGGTAGCCGAAGGCCGGGCGGATCCCCCGGTACGCCTCCGCGATCAGGTCCTCGTTGGTGAGGTCCTCGACCTCGTAGCCCCACTCACGGCGCACCCGGGCGTGGAGCATCTCGGCGAAGGCCTCGGCCAGGCGGTCGGCGAGCGCCTTGACCATGATCGCCGAGTAGTCGTCCTGGTCGCGCTCGTGGGCGCGCGCGAGGTCCTCGACGCCGATGCCGCTGGTCACCGCGAAGGCGCCCACGTGGTCGAGCAGGCCGGACTCGCGCGGCGCCACGAAGTCGGCGAGGCAGAGCTGGCTCTTGCCCTCGGCCTTCACGCGCTGCTGGCGCAGCATCGGGAAGCGCACCAGCTCCGTGGAGCGGCCGGCGTCGGGATACAGGACCAGATCGTCGCCATCGGCGTTGGCCGGCCAGAGCCCGTAGACGCCGTTGGCGGTGATCGTGCCGGCGGCGATCAGCTCGTCGAGCATGGTGGTCGCGTTGTCGAGGAGGTCGCGCGCGGCCGGGCCGTGGCGGGGGTGGTCGAGGACGTCGGGGAACCTCCCCCGGATCTCCCAGGCGTGGACGACGAAGGTCCAGTCGATGTAGCGGGCGATCTCCTCCAGGGGCACGCCGCGCAGCTCCCGCCGCCCCGTGAGCTCGGGGACCGGCAGGTCGGCCGGCTCCCAGTCGATCGCGAGCCGCCGGGCGCGGGCGGCCTCGTAGGAGTGCAGCGGGCGCTGGCGGCGATTGGCGTACAGGTCGCGCAGGCGCTCCTGCTCCTCCCGCACGTCGTCGGCGAACCCCTCGCGCTCGCCGTGGTCGAGCAGCCGCGACACCACGCCCACCGCGCGCGACGCGTCGAGCACGTGGGTCACCAGCTGGCCATAGGCCGGCGCGATCTTCACGGCCGTGTGCTGCTTGCTGGTGGTGGCCCCGCCGATGAGGAGGGGGATGCGCATCTCCCGGCGCTCCATCTCCGCGGCGACCATCGCCATCTCGTCCAATGAGGGGGTGATGAGGCCCGACAGACCCACCATGTCGGCGCTCTCGGCCTCGGCGGTGTCCAGGATGCGGTCGACCGGCACCATCACCCCGAGGTCGACGACGCGGTAGTTGTTGCACCCCAGCACCACGCCGACGATGTTCTTGCCGATGTCGTGGACGTCGCCCTTGACGGTGGCCATCACGATGGTCCCCTGGGCCTCCACGCTCTCGCCGGCGGCCTCGGCCCGCGCGCGCTCGGCCTCCATGAAGGGCTCGAGGTGCGCCACGGCGCGCTTCATCACGCGCGCGCTCTTCACCACCTGGGGCAGGAACATCTTGCCGTCGCCGAACAGGTCGCCCACCACGCTCATGCCGGCCATCAGAGGCCCCTCGATCACGGCCAGGGGCTCGCCCAGCGCCAGGCGCGCCTCCTCGGTGTCGTCCTCGATGTACTCGACGATGCCGTTGACCAGGGCGTGCTCGAGACGCTCCTCAACGGAGCCCTCGCGCCAGGCTTGGCTCACCACGCGCACCTCGCCGCTGCCCTTCACGCGCTCGGCCAGGTCCACCAGGCGCTCGGTGGCGTCCGGGCGGCGGTCGAAGAGCACGTCCTCCACGGCCTCGAGCAGCTCCTCCTCGATCTGCTCGTAGACGATGAGCTGTCCCGCGTTGACGATGCCCATGACCATCCCCGCGCGGGTCGCGTGGTAGAGGAAGGCGCTGTGCATGGCCTCGCGCACCACGTCGTTGCCGCGGACCGCGCACGACAGGTTGCTGACGCCGCCGCTGATCTTCGCCCCCGGGCAGCGCTCCTTGATCTGCCGGGTGGCCTCCAGGAACGCCATGGCGTAGCCGTTGTGCTCCTCGATGCCGGTGGCCACGGCGAAGATGTTGGGGTCGAAGATGATGTCACAGGGGTCCACGCCGACCCGCTCCACCAGCAGGCCGTAGGCGCGCTCGCAGATGGAGACCTTGCGCTCGACGGTGTCGGCCTGGCCGAGCTCGTCGAAGGCCATCACGACCATCGCGGCGCCGTAGCGGCGGGCGAGGGCCGCCCGCTCCAGGAACTCCTCCTCGCCCTCCTTGAGGCTGATCGAGTTGACCACCGGCTTGCCCTGCACGCAGCGCAGGCCCGCCTCGATGACCGACCACCGCGAGCTGTCCACCATGACCGGCACCCGGGCGATGTCGGGCTCGGTGGCCACCATGTTCAGGAACCGGGTCATGGCGGCCTCGGAGTCGAGCATCGCCTCGTCCATGTTCACGTCGATGATGTTCGCGCCGTTCAGGACCTGCTCGGTGGCCACTTCGAGGGCGGTCCCGTAGTCCCCGGAGGTGATGAGCTCGGCGAACCGGCGCGACCCGGTCACGTTGGTGCGCTCGCCGATCATCAGGAAGTTGGAGTCCGGGCGCACGACCAGGGGCTCGAGGCCCGCGAGGCGGGTCAGCGGCGCAGGCGCCGGCACGCGCCGGGGCTCCACCCCCTCGGCGGCGGCCGCGACGGCGCGGATGTGGTCCGGCGTGGTGCCGCAGCAGCCCCCGAGCATGTTGACCAGCCCGCCCTCGGCGAACGCGCGCAGCTCGCCGGCGGTCGTGTCCGGCGTCTCGTCGTACTCGCCGAAGGCGTTCGGCAACCCGGCGTTCGGGTAGCAGCTCGTCCAGCAGGTGGCGACGCGCGAGAGGTCGGCGAGGTAGGGGCGCATGTCGGCCGCCCCCAGGGCGCAGTTGAGCCCCACGCTGAACGGGCGCGCGTGCGCGATGGTGATCCAAAAGGCCTCGATCGTCTGGCCGGCCAGCGTGCGCCCGCTGCGGTCGGTGACCGTGACCGAGATCATCACCGGCAGCCTCGTGCCGGTCTCCTCCGCGACCTCGTCGATCGCGAAGAGCGCCGCCTTGGCGCCCAGGCCGTCGATGATCGTCTCGACCAGCAGCAGGTCGGCGCCGCCCTCGACGAGGCCCCGGACCTGCTCCGCGTACGCCGCCCGCAGCTCGTCGAAGGTGATCGCCCGGGCGGCTGGATCCTCCACGTTCGGGGAGATCGACAGCATGCGGTTGGTGGGCCCGATCGCGCCGGCCACGAAGCGCGGCCTGTCGGGGGTGCGCGCGGTCCACTCGTCCGCCGCCGCGCGGGCCAGGCGGGCCGCCCCGACGTTGATGTCCCGCACCAGGTGCTCGGTGGCGTAGTCGGCCTGGGCCACCGAGGTGGCGCTGAAGGTGTTGGTCTCGATGATGTCCGCGCCGGCCTCGAGGAAGCCGTGGTGGATCTCGGTGACGATGTCCGGACGCGTCAACGTGAGCAGGTCGTTGTTCCCGCGCAGCGGCTTGGGGTGGTCGGCCAGCCGCTCGCCGCGGAAGTCGGCCTCCTCGAGGGCGTGCCGCTGGATCATCGTGCCGGTGGCCCCGTCGAGGATGAGGATGCGCTCGCCGAGGAGGCGGTCGAGTGTGGCCCGGACGTCGCTCATCCGGGGGAGGTTAGCGAGGCCCGTTCCCCTTGGGCGTGAGCGCCCGCGCGATCAGCGGGCCGGCGAGGATTCCCGCGAGCACGATCCCGGCGGCCGTGTAGCCCAGGGCCTCGCTGCCGAGGGTCAGGGCCAGGATGCCGACGACGGTCGCGACGGCGCACACGACCACGAGGCGGATCGTCTTCTCGGCGCGGGGCGACAGGCGCCGCAGGAACGCCGTCATCCGCGTCCGTCCCCGTCGGCACGCGTCAGCACGATCGCGGCGTTGTGGCCGCCGAGGCCGAACGACGTCGACATGGCCACGCGGATGTCGGCGGGCCGGGCGGTGTTGGCCACGTGGTCGACGCCGATGCAGGCCTCGTCCACCTCGTGCAGGTTCAGCGTCGGGGGGATGAGGCCCTCCTGCACGGCGAGGGCGGTGATGGCCGCCTCGAGCGCGCCGGCGGCCCCCATGCAGTGCCCGTGCATCGACTTGGTGGCGCTCACGGCCACCCGCGCGGCCGCCTCCTCGCCCAGGGCGAGCTGGAGGATCCGCACCTCGGCCGGGTCGCCGGGCTTGCTGGCCCCGCCGTGCGCGTTGACGTGGTCCACCTGATCCGGGGCGATGTCCGCGTCCTGGAGGGCCGCGGTGAGCGCGCGGGCCTGGGGCACCCCGCTGGGGTCCGGGTCGGTCAGGTGGTGGGCGTCCGCGCTGGCGCCGTAGCCGGCCACCTCGCAGACGATGCGCGCGCCGCGCGCGACAGCGTCGTCCCACGGCTCCAGCACCAGCACCGCGCCGGCCTCGCCCACCAGGAACCCGTCCCGGTCACGATCGAACGGCCGCGCCGCCCCCGCGGGGTCGTCGTTGCGGTGCGAGAGCACCCGCATGGCGTCGAAGCCGGCCACGAAGAAGGGGGAGATGAGGCAGTCCGCGCCGCCCGCCAGCATCGCGCGGGCGTCGCCGCGGCGGATGACGTCCGCGGCCGTGCCGATGGCGTCGGTGCCGGCGGCGCAGGCCGTGCACACGGCCGTCACCGGGCCGCGCAGCCCGAGCTCGATCGACACCTGCCCGGCGCCCATGTTCGCCACGCTCAACGGGATGGCGAAGGGCGACACGCGGTCCGGCCCCCGCTCGAGCATCACCCGGTGCTGCTCCTCGCGCGAGATCGTGCCGGACCCCCCGTTGGCGATGATGGCCCCGATCCCGGCGCCGTCGTCGTCGATCGGCAGGCCCGAGTCGGACACGGCCAGACGCGCCGCGGCCACCGCGAGCTGCGCGTACCGGTCCATCCGCCGCGCCGCCCGCCGCTCCATGAAGTCCGTGGGGTCGAAGCCGTGGGCCTCGCAGGCGATCCGCACCGGGGAGTCGCCGGCGTCGAAGAGCGTGATCATTCCGGCGCCCGAGCGGCCCTCGGCCACGGAGCGCCACATCTCCTCGCGCCCGATGCCGAGCGGCGACACCACGCCCAGCCCGGTCACCGCCACGCGGGTCCGTCCGCCGTTCCTCACCCGTCCACCGCCGCGAACGCCAGGACGGCGTTGTGGCCGCCGAACCCGAAGGAGTTCGAGAGGGCGAGGCGCACGGGAGCGGTGCGGGCCTCGTTGGCCACGTGGTCGACGCCCACGCAGGCCGGGTCGAGGTCGTCGAGGTTGATCGTCGGCGGGATGGCGCCCTCGCGGATGGCGAGCGCCGTGAGCACGGCCTCGAAGCCGCCCGCCGCGCCCATCCCGTGGCCGTGCATGGACTTGGTGGAGCTGACGGCGAGCCGGGCCGCGCGGTCCTCGCCGACGAGCTGGCGGAGGGCCCCGATCTCCACCGGGTCGCCCGCCGGCGTCGAGGTGCCGTGGGCGTTGACGTAGTCGACCTCGGACGGGTCCCGTCCGGCCTGGCGGAGGGCCATCCTCATCGCCTCCACCTGCCAGCGCCCCGAGGGGTCGGGCTCGGTGAGGTGGAACGCGTCGCTGCTCGCCCCGTAGCCGGCCACCTCGCATACGACGTCCGCCCCGCGGGCGGCGGCGTGCTCGAGGCTCTCGAGCACCACGACGGCCGCGCCCTCGGCCGCCACGAAGCCGTCGCGGCCCACGTCGAACGGGCGGCTGGCGAGGCCGGGCTCGTCGTTGCGGCGCGAGAGTGCGCGCGTGGCGTCGAGGCTGGCCATGCAGTACGCCGTCACGCCGGCCTCGGAGCCTCCGGCCAGCATCACGTCGGCGGCGCCCCGGCGGATGATCGCGGCGGCGTCGCCGATCCCGTGGTTGCCCGACGCGCAGGCGGTGACCACGCAGGAGGCCGGACCCTGCAGGCCCAGCTGCATCGAGACGTGCCCGGCCGACATGTTCACGATGGCCATCGGCACCATCAGCGGGGACGCGCGGTCCGCCCCGCGCTCCAGCAGGGCACGGTGGTTGTCCTCGAAGGCCGCGCTGCCGCCGTTGCCCGTGGCGATGACCGTGCCCGCGCGCTCGCCCTCGCCCTCGATCGCCAGGTCGGCGTCCTCCAGGGCGAGGCGAGCCGCGGCGACGGCCATCTGGCTCACGCGGTCCATCCGGCGTGTCGCCCGGCGGTCGATGAAGTCCTCGGGGTCGAAGCCGTCGACCTCGCAGGCGATGCGGCAGGCGTGCCCGGTGGTGTCGAAGCGCGTGATCGGCGCGGCGCAGGCGCGGCCCTCGAGCGCCGCCCGCCAGGCGTCCCGCCAGCCGATGCCGAGCGGGCTCACCATGCCGAGCCCTGTTATCACCACCC
>JAXIPH010000169.1:0-15577 GCA_045403035.1 Thermoleophilia bacterium
TCGATCCCCCGCGCCACCCGCCGGACTGCGCCGGCGGGTGGCCCGGCCCCAGCCGGCGCGGTGCTGCCGCTTACGCGGCTCCGATCTGCTTCAGGAAGGTGAGCATGTCGAAGTAGTGACGACTCTCCTTCAGCTTGCCGCTCTCGAAGTCGAAGACGAACGCGGCCGGCGTCCTCTGTCGCTTCCCGGACGGGGGGATCGTGCCTTGGTCGGTCACCATCTCACCGGTCTGGGTGCCTTCCCAGGTCACATCGAGCACCACCTCCTGGCCGCTTTCGACGGCGCTCGTCACCGTGCCCTTCACGTCCGGCATCGCGGCTTCCAGCCCTGCATGGCTTCGATGATCGCATCAGCGCCCGAGAGTGACCGCTGTGTCCCCAGCTCGTTGTACGTCGAGTCCCCGAGCAGCTCCCGGGTCGCATGCCCGCCCTCGATCAGCCGGCGCGCGACCTCGGCGCTCGCGAGGTAGGGACGCCGGGCCTCAAGGACGGGCTGTGGCCTCACGGCATTGGAAGCCGAGGGTCTCATCTCGGCACCGGCGCTCCGGCCAGGCCCGCTTCGAGGAGCTCGAGCACCTCAGCCGGATGTTCGGCTACTCGTGAGCCCTGCGGAGAAGGGATCGCCCGCCTCCGCCCGCGGCTTGCGTCGCGGTAGGCGACGCTGGAAGCTCCTCTCATGGCAACCTGCGTGAGCTGCCGGGCGTCGTTGCCCGCTGGCGCACGCTTCTGCCCCGCCTGCGCACATCCCGTTGCGGAGCCGACCGCGCTTGGCGAGGAGCGGAAGCTCGCGACGGTCCTGTTCGCCGACCTGGTCGACTCCACGGAGCTTGCCGATGCGGAGGACCCGGAGCGGACGCGCGCCATGCTGAACCGGTTCTACGACGCTATGGCGGGCGAGGTCATCGACGGCGGCGGGACGGTGGACAAGTTCATGGGTGATGCCGTCATGGCGGTCTTCGGTGCCCCCACCGCTCAGGAGGATCACGCCGAGCGGGCGCTGCATGCCGCGCTCTCGATGCTGAGGAGGCTCGAGCAGGTCTTCGGTGGGACGCTCTCGTTGCGCATCGGCGTGAACACCGGCGACGTCATCGTGGGGAACCTGCGCGAGAGCAGCTCATTCGTGACGGGCGACGCGGTGAACGTGGCGGCGCGGCTCGAAGCGGCCGCGAAACCGGGTGAGATCCTCATCGGCGTCCGCACCGTGGCCGCGGTCGGGGAGGCCTTCGAGGTCGGTGAGCCGGTATCGGTCGAGGCCAAGGGGAAGGCCGGCGGGGTCGTCTGCCATCGCCTGATTCGGGCGCTTTCCCCGATCAGGCCCCGAGGGATTAGGGGCCTCCGCCATTTTTTCGTCGGCCGCGAGCCTGAGATCCAGGCGCTCGAGCGGGCCTATGGCCGGGTGGTCGAGGAGGCGCAGCCACGGCTCGTCACCATCATCGGGGAGGCGGGGGTCGGGAAGACGACGCTGACCCGCGAGTTCTCGCGGCGGCTCGGCTCGCGGTCGCCCGAACCGCTCCGGCGCGTCGGCCGCTGCAGCGCGTTGGGCACGGGGATCGCCTACAAGCCGCTCGGGGACATCGTCCGGGAGCATTTCGGGCTGCTGCAGAGCGATTCGGTCGAGTCTGTGCGCGATCGGCTCGGCCGGCACGAGATCCTCGGCCTCACGCTGGGGATGGAGGCGCCGGCTGGTCTGCATCCGCTGGCGGCTCAGGATCGGCTGCACCAGGCGTGGGTCGGCTTCCTGGAGGAGCTCGTCGCGGAGCGACCCGCGGTCGTGCTCGTCGAGGACCTGCATTCGGCCGACGAGGCCCTCCTCAACCTGCTGGAAGCCGCCCTGCAGGACGTCCGCGGGCCGCTGCTCCTCCTCGGCACGGCGCGACCGGAGCTCGTTCACCATCGCCCGACCTGGGGTGGGCGTGGCAGCGAGGCCGAGACCCTTTGGCTGGAGGCGCTGTCCCCCGCTGACGCGTCTCGTCTGATCGACGAGCTGCTTCCGGCCGAGCTTCCGAGGTCCTTTCGCGATGTAGTGGTGATGCGAGCAGAGGGAAACCCGTTCTTCATCGAGGAGCTCCTCCGGGCCCTGATCGACCAGGGGGCGCACGGCCCGGACGCTGGGGATTGGACGCGTCGCGAGCTGTCGGGCGACCTCGTCGTGCCCGACACGCTGCAGGCCGTCCTCGCCGCTCGGATCGACCTGCTCGGCGAGACCGAGAAGGCGGGTCTGCAGGCGGCGTCGGTGATCGGCCGTACCTTCTGGTCGGGTCCGGTCTACGAGCTGCTCGAGGGCCTCGAGCCGGACTTCCGCCTGCTGGAGGAGCGCGATTTCGTGCGACATCGGGCGCGCTCGTCGATCGTCGGCGAGCGTGAGTTCGCGATCACGCATGCGCTGACCCGGGACGTCGCCTACGGAAGTCTGCCGAAAGCACGACGGGCACGGCTTCATGCGCGCTTCGCCGGGTGGCTCGAGCTGGCGGGGGAGGGGCGCGACGAGTACGCGGCGCTCCTGGCCCACCACTACGCCCAGGCGGTGCGGCCGGAGGACGCCGACCTCGCCTGGCAGGCCGAGGACGCCGAGCTCGGCCGCCTCGGCGAGCGGGCCGTCGTGTGGCTGCGCCGTGCCGCGGCCCTGGCGGTGGGCCGCTACGAGATCACGGAGGGGCTGGCTCTGCTTCATCGGGCGGTGGACCTGGAGACGAGCCCGTCCGTGCAGTGCGAGCTCTGGCAGGAAATCGCCCACGCCAACGCCCTCTACTTCGACGGCGGGGCCTTCTCCGCCGCCATGCAGCGCGCGATCGAACTCGCCGAGGAGAGCGCGACGATCGCGGATCTCTACTCCGAGCTCGCCTTCCAGACGCTCATCCGCGCGGGGATGTGGGCGGTGGCCCCCGAAACCGCCCTCGTCGGGGGCTGGGTCGATCGTGTGCTCGAGCTCGCCCAGCCAGACAGCGTGGCGCAGGCGAAGGCCCTCATCGCCCGCGGCTACTCCGACTACGAGAAGTCCCCGGAGCTGGCGAACGAGGCGACCCGGATCGCCGAGAGCTTGGGAGATCCGGGCGTGCGCTCGTACAGCTACGACATCCAGGGGCTGAGGGCGTTTGCCCAGGGAAACTACGAGGAGGCGGCCGAATGGTACGACCGCCGCCTCTCGCTGGTCGCCGAAATCACCGACCCCGATCATCACGCCGACATCTACGCGGCCGCGATCGCGGCCGCCGTCGCACGCGGACGCCTCGAGGACGCCCGGCGCTACGCCGCCCTCCACGGAGAGGTCACTCGCGGCCTCTCCCCCCATCACCGCCTTCATGGCGTCTCGGTCGACCTCGAGCTCGATGAGGTCCTCGGGGACTGGCGGTCGGCGCGGGCGCGGCAGCCAATGGTGGAGGACGCCGTCCGAGCGAACCGGGCGACACCCTGCCTGCGGAACCGGCGGTCCCTGCTGGTCTGCGCGCTCGCATGCGCCCACCTCGGCGACGGCGAAGAGGCCCGCCGTCTCGAGCAGGAGGCCCAAGCGCACACGGTGGCCGGGTTCGGGCTGGTTGTCGATACGCCGCGCCTGCAACTGGCGCTCCAGCGCCACGACCTCGCAGCCGTCGAGTCATTCCTCGGCGAGCCCGCGGTGCGTCGGGCGAACTGGTTCTACCTCAGCTCGATGGCAGCGCACATGGATGGACTGGCGGCTCTCGGCGCCCGCGCTCGGGTCGAGGACGAGGCGAGGCGGCTGGGCCGGCCGGGTGTCTATCTCCAGCCGTTCGTACTGCGCGCCCTCGGCCTCGTCAGGGACGAGGCAAGCCTGCTCGAGCGCGCGGCGACTGAGTTCGAGGCGGCCGGCCTCTCGTGGCACGCGGCCCAGACCCGTGCGCTCCTCTAGCGAGCTGGAGTCGGGCGCCGTCGTCGCGCACGACCTCGAGGGGATCGTGGGCGTGCTGCGCCAGGCCCGGGATGACATCCGGAAGTCCCCCAAATCACCCGGGGTGAAACAGCCCACGGGGTGATGACCCCTCACCCCGCGCGCCGGAAGGGTGACGTCGACCGGAGAACGCGGGACGGAGGGCGCAGATGGCGGGGTCCTATCGCATCACCGTGAAGGGCGTGATGAGCGAGCGATTCTGCCGCGGCCTCGGAGCGATCTCCCACCCCGCGGACTCCGGGCGTACCGTGCTTGAGGGCGACCTGCCCGACGGCGGACGGCTCGGCGACCTGCTCGCCCGGCTCGACAATCTCGGCCTCGAGGTGCTCGAGGTCACACCGCCGCCGCCCGCGGCGCCGGACGGAAAGGATCGATGATGCAACGACTCGCCTCACTCGCCACGCGACGGCCCTGGAGGGTCATCGCGCTGACGGTGGTGTTCCTCGCGATCTCCGTCGTCGTCGGCGGGTCGCTCACCTCCAGCCTGACCTCGGGTGGATTCGAGGACAAGGGCTCGGAGTTCTACCAGGCACGCCAGTCGCTGGAGGCCTCCACCGGCGCCACCCCCCAGCCGGGACTGATCGCGCTCGTGGAGCCCGGCAGCGACGTGCGCTCGGGCGACGGGAAGGCCGCCGTGGAGCGCACGGCCGCGACCGTGGGCGAGGACCCCGACGTGGCCCAGGTCCTGACGGCCTTCAACGGCGGCGGCGACGCCCTGATCTCGAACGACGGCGACTCCTCCTACGTGGTGGCCTTCTTCAAGCCCGTCGGCGACGACGCCGTGGAGGACGCGGCCTCGCGGATCGGGGACTCCCTCGCGGGTGACCCCCAGGTGCGCCTGGGCGGCGCCGCCGTGGTGGGGGAGCGGGTCGGCGGGATCATCGGAGAGGACCTGGCGCGGGCGGAGCTGATCGCCTTCCCGATCATCTTCCTCCTGTCGCTGTGGGTGTTCCGCGGCGTGATCGCGGCCCTTCTCCCGCCCCTGATGGGCGGCGTGGTGATCTTCGGCGGCTTCCTCGGCCTTGGTCTCTTCAACGAGGCCACGACCCTGTCGGTCTACGCCCTCAACCTCGTGATCGGCCTGAGCCTCGGCCTCGCGATCGACTACAGCCTTCTGATCGTCTCCCGCTACCGCGAGGAGATGGCCAGCCACGGGCCCGGCCGCGAGGCGCTGGTGCGCACCCTGCGCACCGCGGGCAGGAGCGTGCTGTTCAGCGCGGCCACGGTGGCCGCGGCGCTCGCGGGCCTGATGCTCTTCCCGCAGCGCTTCCTCTTCTCGATGGGCGTCGGGGGCGTGATCGTGGCCTTCGTCGCCGCGGCCGTGGCCCTGGTGGTGCTGCCGGCCGTGCTGGCGCTGCTGGGCACGCGCATCAACTCCCTCGCCCCGAAGTCCTGGCGCAGCCGCAGCGAGCACGCCGACGAGGAGGTCACCTCGGGGTTCTGGTACCGCCTCTCCCACGCCGTCATGCGCCGGCCCGCCCTGGTGGCCATCCTCACCTCGGCCGTGCTGATCGTCATGGCGCTGCCGGCGCTCGGCATCAACTTCAACACCGTGGACGCGCGCGTCCTTCCCACCAGCGAGACGCCCCGCCAGGTGGCGGACATCCTCGAGACCGACTTCCCGCAGGATCGCAGCGAGCCGATCTTCCTCGCGATCGACGCTCCGCAGGGGCCGGAGGCGCAGGCGCAGCTCACCGACTACGCGGCCACCCTGGGCGCCCTGCCGTCGGTCGCCGCCGTCACGCCGCCGCAGGAGGTCGGCCCGAGCACCTGGCGCATCGACGTCATCTCCTCGGAGCGTGCCCTCACGGACGCGAGCCAGGAGCTGGTGCAGGACATTCGTGACGCGCCGGCGCCCTACCCGGTCGAGGTCGGGGGCGTGGCGGCGGCCTTCGTGGACCAGAAGGCCAGCCTGGCCGCGCACCTTCCCTGGGCGATCACGGTCGTGGCCCTGGCCACCATCGTCGCGCTGTTCCTGATGACCGGGTCGGTGGTGCTGCCGATCAAGGCCGTCCTGATGAACGTGCTCACCCTCGGGGCCACCCTGGGGCTGATGGTGTGGATCTTCCAGGACGACCACCTGACCGGGCTCCTCGGCTACACCAGCACCGGCGCCCTGGACCTGACCCAGCCGATCCTGCTCGGGGCCATGGTGTTCGGGCTCTCGACCGACTACGCGGTGTTCCTGCTCTCGCGGATCAAGGAGGCGCACGACGCCGGCGCCTCGACGTCGGACGCGGTCGCGCTTGGCATGCAGCGCACCGGCCGGATCATCACCGCGGCGGCCCTGCTGTTCGCCGTCGCCATCGGCGCCTTCGCCACCTCCCAGATCGGCCTGATCAAGGAGCTGGGGGTGGGCACCGCCCTTGCGGTGCTGATCGACGCCACCATCATCCGCGCGCTGCTCGTGCCGTCGCTGATGGCGCTGCTGGGGCGCTGGAACTGGTGGGCGCCGCGACCGCTACGCCGCTTCCACGACCGGTTCGGCATCAGCGAGTCCGGCCCGGATCCGGCGCGGGTGTAGGCGCCTCCCGGGCCCGTTGACCCTCTCCCGGCGGCTGATGGATGCTGCCGCCGGGGAGAGGGGGACGGGGATGTGGGAGCAACTGAGGCGTCGCGCGACGTTCGCCAACACCGTGTCGGTGGTGGCGTTGCTCGTGGCCCTGGGCGGCACCGGGTACGCGGCCGTGCAGGTGACGGGCGACGACGTGCGCGACGGCTCGCTGACCGGCGCGGACGTGCGTGACGGCTCCCTCCGCCCGGTCGACCTCACGGCCGGAGCGGTCAAGACCGCCGACCAGGCCGCACGCGGGCCGCGGGGGCGGCGCGGCCCCCGAGGGTTCCGGGGCCTGCGCGGCCGTCCGGGCGCCGCCGGACCCACGGGCGCGACCGGCGCCCCCGGCGCCACCGGCCCCTCGGGCGCGGCGGCGGGCTACGCGCACGTGAACTCCGACGGCACGGTGGACCTCGCCCGCTCGAAGAACATCACCGGCGTCAACGTCGTGCCCCAGGGAAGCGGGACCTACTGCTTCCGGGGCCTGGCGTTCGCCTTCGGGAGCATCATCGCGACGGTGGACATGGCGGACGCCGATGCGAACGCCACGGCCGCGATCGGGTCCCCGGGCGGCTGCGACGCGGTGGCCGGGACCCAGGCCGCCGTCGCCACCTCGGGGGGGCAGCGCGCGTTCTACGTGGTGTTCAACTGAGCCCGGGGCGGGCGGGGGAGCGGCTCAGCAGGCCGAGCTCGCGGGCCCGCGCCACGGCCTCCGCCCGGGTCCCGACACCGAGCTTGCGGTAGATCGAGCGGATCTGGGTCTTGATCGTGTTGTGCGAGACGTAGAGCTCCGCGGCGATCTCGCGGGCCGACTCCAGGCCGGCCAGCCGCCGCAGCACGGCGAGCTCGCGGCTGCTCAGCTCGCCCTCCCCGCCGGCGGGGCCGGGGGAGGCGCGCGGCAGGGCCTCCTCCAGGGCCAGCAGGCAGCCGGCCAGGTGACCCGGGTCCGGCGCCGAGCCCAGCAGGGTGCGTGCGTCGCGCGCGGCGGCCGTCGCCGCGTCGATGTCGTGGCGGGCCAGCGCCACCTCCCCCTGCGCCAGCACCGAGTAGGCGATCTCGGTGGGCGCCCGGCCCCGCCGGGCCAGCTCGGAGCCCCGCAGGGCCTCCCGCCAGGCCCCGTCCAGGTCGCCGCGAGCGACGAGGACCTGGGCGAGCACGGTGTGACCGCCGGCGGCGTGGGGGAACTCGGCGTGGCGCTCCTCCTCCGCGAAGCGCAGCGCCTCCCGCGCCCGCCGCTCGGCGGAGTCCACCCCGCCGAGCCGCAGGTCGCGCTCGGCCAGGTGGCACAGGGCCACGAGGGCCGGCGCCCAGGCGCGCGACCGGCGGCCGGCGTCCACCGCCTCCGCCAGCACCGGCGCCGCCCCGTCGAGGTCCCCGGAGGCGTGGAGGGCGATCCCCAGGGCCAGGCTCGCGACCGCCCTCTCCCATGACCCCGGCTCCGAGGGCAGCGACCGCGCCGCCAGGCCCAGCTCCACGGCCTGACCCGCATCGCCGGCCAGCAGGCGCTCGAGCGACCGGGCGGCGGCCAGGCTGGCGGCGAGGCCGGGGTCGATCTCCGCGCCGCCCAGGGCCCGCTCCACCGCCGCGATCGAGGCCGCCGCGTCGTCGGGGCGGCCCAGGTTGATGCCGATCCAGGCGCCCGCCAGGCACAGGCGCGGGTCCCCCTCCACGAGCTCCTCGGGCAGGGCGGCGAGCCATCGCTGGAGCGTCCCCGTGGACCCCGGGCTCAAGGTCTCCACCCAGTGCTCGGCGATCAGGTCGGCGGCTCGGTGGAGATCGCCCGCGGCCGCGCGATGGTGGAACGCCTCGTCCACGGATCCGTGATCCAGATACCAGTCGGCCGCCCGCCGGTGCAGATCGGGCAGCTCGCCGGCCGCGCTCAGGGTCAGCTCGTGCTGGAGCAGCTCTCCGAAGAGGTGGTGGTAGCGGTACCACTCGCGGCGGCTGTCGAGGGGCACCAGGAAGAGGTTCGATCTCTCGAGATCGGCCAGGGTGCGGGCTGCGTCGCCGGTCCTGGCCACGGCGTCGCACAGCGGTCCGCTGAGCCGCGTCAGGATGGAGGTCCTCAGAAGGAACTCCCGGCGCTCGGGGGGCTGGTGGTCCAGCACCTCGGCGGCGAGGTAGTCGACCACGAGCCGGTCGTCGCCCGCGAAGGCGTCGATGAACGCCGTCGCGTCAGCGCGGTCCCGGAGCGACAGGCCGGCCAGGTAGAGGCCGGCGGCCCAGCCCTCGGTGCGAAGGCGCAGAACCATCACCTCGGAATCCTCGAGGTCGTGACCCATGACCTCGCCCAGCAGGGCGGCGGCCTCGCCGTCGTCGAAGCGCAGGTCGGACGCGCGCAGCTCGGTCAGCTCGCCCCGCGCCCGCAGCCGCGGGACCCCGATCGGCGGCTCGGAGCGGGATGCCATCACCAGATGGAGGCGCTCGGGCAGGTGGGACACCAGGAACTCCACCGACCGGTGCACGGCCGGGTGGGAGATGACGTGATAGTCGTCGAGCGCCAGCACGGCCGGCTGCGGCAGCTCTGCGGCCGCGTTGACCAGCGCCGACAGACCGGCCTCGAAGGTGTCGTCCGATGCCCCGAGCGCCCCGACGGCCTGGTCGTCCAGCCGCGCGCCGGCCCGGCGCAGCGCCTCGGCCACGTAGCGCCAGAACCGCGCCGGGTCGTTGTCGGCCGGGTCGAGGGCGACCCATCCGGCGGCCCCCGGCCGCCCGGCGAGCCACGCGCCCACGACGGTGGTCTTGCCCCACCCAGCGGGGGCCGTCACGAGCGTCAGGCGCCCCTGGGCGCCCCGCTCCAGCCGGTCCGTCAACCCGGGCCGCGGCACCAGGCCGGCCCGCCGCTCGGGGGGTCGGAGCTTCGTCTCGAGCAGGGGCGTTCGCACGTCCACGGCCATGCCGCCTATTGAGGCCCCTCGGGCCGGGAGGGTCAAGCGCACCGGCTGCCGAGATCGGCCGGATACACTGCCCGGACGTGGAGGGACCCAGCTTCCAAGAGGTGATCGCGCGCCTGGCCGGCTACTGGGCCGACCGCGGATGCCTGGTGACGACCCCCTACCACACCGAGGTCGGCGCGGGCACGTTCAACCCCGCCACCCTGCTGCGCAGTCTGGGCCCCGACCCCTGGCGCGTCGCCTACGTCGAGCCGTCCATCCGCCCGACCGACGGCCGCTATGGCGAGAACCCCTTCCGCCTCCAGCACTACTTCCAGTACCAGGTGCTCCTGAAGCCCTCGCCCGACGACGTCCAGGACCTCTACCTCGACTCGCTGCGCGCCCTCGGGATCCGCCCGGAGGAGCACGACATCCGCTTCGTGGAGGACGACTGGGAGGGCCCCACCCTCGGTGCCTGGGGGCTCGGGTGGGAGGTCTGGATGGACGGGATGGAGGTGACCCAGTTCACCTACTTCCAGCAGGCGGGCGGCATCGATCTGACGCCGATCTCGGTGGAGCTCACCTACGGCCTCGAGCGGATCGCCATGTACCTCCAGGGCGTGCGCTCGGTGTACGACCTCGAGTGGGGCCACGGCGTCACCTACGGCGACCTCTACCAGCGCAACGAGGCCCAGTGGAGCCGGTACAACTTCGAGGTGGCCGACACCGAGGCCCTCTTCGCCGCCTTCAACCAGCACGAGCGCGAGTGCGGGCGGTGCCTCGAGGAGGGCCTGGTGCTGCCGGCCTACGACCAGGTGCTGAAGTGCAGCCACGCCTTCAACCTGCTCGACGCCCGCGGGGTGATCAGCGTCACCGAGCGCGGGGCCTACATCTGGCGCGTCCGCGCGCTGGCGGCCCGCTGCGCGCGCGCCTACCTCGAGATGACACCTCCTGCCGAGGATCCCGTACGTGCCTGACCTCCTGATCGAGGTCGGCTGCGAGGAGCTGCCCTCGACCGCCTGCCACGAGATCGTGCAGCAGGCCCCCGGGATCGTCGCCTCCTCGCTCGCCGCCCTCGGCCTGGAGGCCGGGGCGCTCACGGTGTCGGTGGCGCCCCGCCGCTTCGCGGTGCACGCGCCGGGCCTGCCCGAGGGGACGGCCGCCACGGCCCAGGAGGTGCGCGGCCCGTCGGAGGACGCGGCCTTCGGGGCGGACGGCGCCCCCACGAAGGCCGCCCAGGGCTTCGCGCGCGGCCAGGGCGTGGCGGTGGAGGACCTGGTCGTGCGCGAGCAGGACGGGCGCGCCTTCGTCTTCGCGGAGCGCCACCGGGAGGGGCGCCCCCTCGACGATCTCGTGCCCGAGGTGGCCGAGCGCCTGGTGGCCGGCCTGCGATTCTCGAAGACTATGCGCTGGGGCGACGGCACCGGCCTGCGCTTCTCCCGGCCGGTGCGCTGGATCGTGGCCAAGGTCGACGAGCGCACGGTGCCCTTCGAGCTGCACGGCCTCACGGCCGGGGAGGTCAGCCAGGGGCACCGCTTCCTGGGCGGCCCGGCCACGATCGGGTCGGCGTCGGACTACGACGCCGCGCTGCGGGCCGTGGCCGTGGTGGCGAGCCACGGCGACCGGAGGGCCCAGATCGTGGCCGACCTCGACGCCGCCGCCGCGCAGCTGGGCGGGGCCTGGCGCGATCCTCGCGGGGTCCTCGAGGAGGTCGTCTTCCTCGTCGAGTGGCCCAGCGTGATCGCCGGGCGCATCGACGACCGCCACATGGAGCTTCCGCCGCGGGTCCTGGTGACCGCCATGCAGGGCCACCAGCGGTACTTCCCCCTGGAGGACGCGTCGGGGGCGCTCCTGCCGCTCTTCCTGTGCGTCTCGAACGGCGACCCGGCCCACGCCGAGGTCATCGGACGCGGCAACGAGGAG
The DNA here is from genome assembly GCA_045403035.1 of Thermoleophilia bacterium. GTDB lineage: Bacteria > Actinomycetota > Thermoleophilia > Miltoncostaeales > Miltoncostaeaceae > CAVXDY01. The sequence goes on from JAXIPH010000169.1 coordinate 11,254, forward strand.
GTCCTCGACGCGCGCCTGCAGGACGCCGCCTTCAGCTTCGAGGTCGACCGGGAGGCCGGGCTCACCGCCCTCGACGCGCGCCTCGACGCGATCGTCTTCCACAAGCGCCTGGGCACCATGGCCGACAAGCGCGAGCGCCTGCGGGCGGGGGTCGCCGACCTGGCCGATCGCCTCGGAGCCGACCCGGACACGGCCGCGACGGCGGGCGAGGCCGCGCGCTGGGCGAAGACCGACCAGGGGGCCGTGCTGGTGGCCGAGTTCAGCGACCTCCAGGGCTACGTGGCCGCCGAGTACGCGCGCCGCGAAGGCATCGAGGCCGCCGTGGCCACGGCCATCGAGGAGCAGTACCTGCCGCTCGGGACCGACTCGCCGGCGCCGGAGACCGAGGCCGGGGCGCTGGTGGCGGCCGCGGAGAAGGTCGACAACCTCGTGGGCGCGTTCGCCGTGGACGAGGCCCCCACCGGCTCGAAGGACCCTTACGGGCTGCGCCGCGCCGCGACCGGGCTGGTGCGGATCGCCCTCGAGCGGGGGTGGGACATCGACCACTGCCCGGTCCTCGAGGCGGCCTACGAGCGGCTGGCCGAGCAGGGCGCCGACCTCTCGGTTCCGCCCGAGGAGACCGTCGCCGCGATCCACGCCTTCCTCTCGGACCGCCTCGTCTTCCTGCTCGGCGCCGAGGGCGTCGGAGCGGAGGCCGCGACGGCCGCGATGGGCGCGGCCCTCGGAAGCGGGGCGGCCGCCGCGGCCTGGGCCCGAGCGATCGAGGCCGAGCGCGGCACCCCGCGCTTCCGGGCGGTGTGGACGGCGGCGACCCGCCTCTCGCGGATCGCGCGCCAGGCGCCGGGCGACGACGTGACGCCCGCGCCGCCCGACGACGATCCCGGCGAGGGAGCCCTGCGCGAGGCCATCCACCGGGCTCGGGGGCCGATCGAGGCCGCGCGCGCGGCCCGGGACCTCCGGGCGGCCCTCGACGCCGCGGAGCCGCTGGCGCTCGCGGTGGACCGGTTCTTCGTCGATGTCCTCGTCAACGCCGACGATGCTGGCGTTCGGGCCCGGCGCTACGGGCTGGTGCGGGAGGCGGCAGAGGTCCTGCGGGGCATCGCCGATTTCGATCGGATCACCGATGGAGGGGGAGCACGGTGAGCAGCACGCGGGTGGGCACAAAGCGGGTCTACGACTTCTCGGAGGGCTCGCGGGACATGCGCGACCTGCTGGGCGGCAAGGGCGCCAACGTGGCGGAGATGACGCGGCTGGGGCTTCCCGTCCCCAAGGGCTTCACGATCACGACGGCCACCTGCATCGACTACCTCGAGGCTGGTCACGAGTTCCCGACCGGGCTCGACGACGAGGTATCCGAGCACCTCTCGTCACTCGAGGACGTAGTCGGCAAGCGGCTCGGCGATCCCGAGAACCCGCTGCTCGTGTCGGTGCGCAGCGGCGCCAAGTTCTCGATGCCCGGGATGATGGACACGGTGCTCAACCTGGGCCTGAACGACGCGAGCGTCGAGGGCCTCGTGCGCCGCACGGGCAACCCGCGGTTCGCGTTCGACTCCTACCGCCGCTTCATCCAGATGTTCGGCGACGTGGTCGCCGAGGTCGACAAGGACCACTTCGAGGACGCCCTGGGGACGCTCAAGAAGGCCCGGGGGGTGGAGCAGGACGTCGACCTCACCGCCGACGACCTGCGCGGCCTGGTCGAGACCTACAAGTCGATCTACCGCGAGCACAAGGGCAAGCCCTTCCCGCAGGAGCCGCGCGCCCAGCTCGACGCCGCGATCCGCGCCGTCTTCGAGTCGTGGGACAACAAGCGCGCCCGCGACTACCGCCGGCTCAACCGCATCCCGCACGAGCTGGGCACCGCGGTCAACGTCCAGCAGATGGTCTTCGGGAACACCGGGCCCCGGTCGGGCACCGGCGTCGCCTTCACGCGCAGCAACGTCACGGGGGAGAAGGGCGAGCCCTTCGGCGACTTCCTGATCAACGCCCAGGGCGAGGACGTGGTGGCCGGCATCCGCACGCCGCGGCCCTTGGCGGAGCTGGCCGGTGAGCTCCCCGACGCCTTCCGCGAGCTGATGGAGACGATGGACCTCCTCGAGCGGACCTACCGCAACATGCAGGACGTGGAGTTCACGATCGAGGACGGCACGCTCTACATGCTCCAGACGCGGAACGGGAAGCGGAGCGCGCAGGCCATGGTGCGGATCGCCGTCGACCTCGTCGACGAGGGCCTCGTGGACGAGAAGGAGTCCCTGGTCTCGCTGGTGGATCCCGACCAGGTACGCCAGCTCCTGCTCCCCCAGCTGGACAAGGCGCAGGCGACCGAGCCGCTGGCGACCGGCGTGAACGCCTCCCCCGGGGCGGCCACCGGGGCCGTGGTGTTCACGGCCGACGAGGCCGAGGCGCGCGGGGTGGCGGGGGAGCACGTGATCCTGGTGCGCGACGAGACCACCCCCGACGACTTCCACGGGATGATCGAGGCCCAGGGGATCCTCACGGCCCGCGGCGGGAAGACCAGCCACGCCGCGATCGTGGCCGTGGGCATGGGGAAGCCGGCCGTCTGCGGCGTCACCGAGATCCGCTTCCACGAGGACGGGGCGATCACCATCGGCGACGCGCGGTTCGCCGAGGGCGACCTGATCACCATCGACGGGACGAGCGGCGCGGTCTACGCCGGCGACGCCCCGCTGCTGCCGCCCGACCCGAACAACCCGTACCTCCTGCGGATCCTGGAGTGGGCGGACCGCGCCCGGTCCCTCGGCGTGCGCACGAACGCCGACACCCCGGAGGACGCCCGGCTCGCGCGCGAGTTCGGGGCCGAGGGCATCGGCCTCTGCCGCACCGAGCACATGTTCCAGGGCGAGGACCGCCTGCCGATCGTGCAGCGGATGATCATGGCGGGCGACGACGAGGCCCGGGTGGAGTCGCTCGCCAAGCTGCGGGTGTTCCAGGAGCGCGACTTCGAGGGCATCTTCCGCGCGATGGCCGGGCTCCCGGTCACGATCCGGCTCCTCGACCCGCCCCTGCACGAGTTCCTGCCAAGCCTCGTCGAGCTCTCCGAGCGGCTGGCCGTGGCCCGCGCCACCGGCAGGCCCGACCCCGAGGCCGCGGAGCAACTCCCCCGGGTGCAGCAGCTGCACGAGGTGAATCCCATGCTGGGCACGCGCGGCTGCCGCCTGGGCATCGAGTGGCCCGACGTCTACCGCATGCAGGTCGCCGCGATCATGAGCGCCGCGTGCACGGTCAAGGACGAGACCGGCGCGGCCCCGAAGGTGGAGATCATGATCCCGCTGGTGGGTTTCGAGGAGGAGCTGCGCATCATGCGCGACGAGGTGGTCGACGTGGCCGAGACCGTCCTGCGCGAGCGCTCCCACTCGGTGGAGTACCTCGTCGGGACGATGATCGAGCTCCCTCGCGCCGCGCTGCTGGCCGACGAGATCGCGCGCCAGGCCGACTTCTTCTCCTTCGGCACCAACGACCTCACGCAGACGACGCTCGGGTTCAGCCGCGACGACGCCGAGAACAAGTTCCTGACCCACTACCTCCAGCACAACGTCATCACCTTCAACCCGTTCGAGACGATCGACCAGGCCGGCGTCGGAAAGCTCGTATCGATGGCCGTGGCGACCGCCCGCGCCGCCAAGCCGGCGATCAAGATGGGCGTGTGCGGGGAGCACGGAGGGGACCCGTCCTCGGTCGTCTTCTTCCACGGCGCCGGCATCGACTACGTGTCCTGCTCCCCCTTCCGGGTCCAGACGGCCCGCATCGCCGCCGCGCGCGCGGCCCTGGGGGCGTAGGAGTGGGGGCCGGCGGGCAGCGGTTCGAGCTCGCCGGCCTCGGCGACCTGATGGAGCTGCTGGCCGAGGGCTGGCGGATCGAGCACATGCACTACGCCGACCGGTCCGCCGGATCGGGCCCGCCGGCGGCATTCTTCGACCTCGGCCGCGGCGCCGGGGAACGACGGTCCGTCTACGTGCCCGACGACGGCCGGGCCTACTCCCACCGCTCGCTGGTCCTGCTCTTCTCGGAGAGCCCGCACATCTGGAAGCACCGGACCGCCGGCGCGATCGCCGATGTGGACGCCCCCGAGTCGCCGCTCCTGGAGGACTGGGGCGCCGTGCCCGAGCCCTTCCCAGAGGCGCTCTGCTTCGGGCCCGCCAGCCTGCGCGGCGTGGTGCCGGTCAACCAGATCCAGTCGATCGACGGGCTCGACATCGCCCGCGTGGCCCTGGAGCGCCACGAGGACGGCGCGCGCCTCCGTTACATGTGCCACGCCTCGGGAGTCGAGACGCGCCGCGACATGAGGGTCCTGGACGTGATCGCCGTC
>JAXIPH010000302.1:0-13698 GCA_045403035.1 Thermoleophilia bacterium
CCCCCGGCGCCTGTTGAGGCTCCCGCCGGGCCTGGCCCCGGGCGCACCCGCGGACCTGGTCGTGCTGGACGAGGGGCTCGTGCCGCGGCTCACGCTCGTCGGCGGCCGAGTGGCCCACGCGGACGCCGACCTGCCCGGAGACCTCCGCGGCCTGGAGCCCGAGCCGATCTGACGGCCCCCGGCGTCCCGGCTCCGGCGTTTGAGGGTCAGGGTTCGAGCGAGCCGTAGACGTCCGGCCGGCGATGGGTCAGCGCGGGCAGGCGCGCCCTCACCGACGCCAGGCGATCGAAGTCGAGGTCGGCCGTCACGACGCCCTCGCCGTCGGGCGCCTGGGCCAGCACGACGCCCCAGGGGTCGACGATCATGCTGCGCCCGTGGGACACGGTTCCGTCGTCGTGCTCGCCGAACTGGTTCGCCGCGACGACGAACGCCTGGTTCTCGATCGCGCGCGCGCGCAGCAACGGCTCCCAGTGGTCGCGCCCGGTGGCGGCCGTGAACGCCGAGGGCACCACGATCACCTCGGCGCCCCCGATCACGAGGCGCCGGTAGAGCTCGGGGAAGCGCAGGTCGTAGCAGACCGACATCCCGATCCGGCGCCCCAGCGCCTCGCCCACGACGATCTCGGCGCCGGGCCGCGTGGCGGCCGACTCCCGGTAGGAGACCCCGCCCACATCGACGTCGAACAGGTGCAGCTTCCGGTAGACGTGCGACGCGGTGCCGTCCGGCTGCACGAGGACGCTCGTGTTGTACGCCTTGCCGTCCGAGGCGCCCTCGATGACGCTCCCGGCGAGGATCGCGACGCCCAGCTCGCGAGCCCAGTCGCGGGCCGCCGTCACCGACGGCCCGTCGAGGGCCTCGGCGCCCTCGCGTGACCGTGGACCGTGCACGTAGGGCCACTTCTCGGGCAGGACCACCAGGCGGGCGCCGGCCGAGGCGGCGCGCCTCACCAGCTCCTCCGCCACGGCCAGATTGCGCCCGCGGTCGGCGGCGCTGGTCATCTGGACCGCGGCGATCCTCAGGGCGCTACCATGCGCGTTGTCGGAGTCGGTCCCAGGAGGCGGCATGTCGGCGGAGATTCTCACTCAGATCGAGGACGTGCTCGACCAGATCCGCCCCGCGCTGCACGCGGACGGCGGCGACGTCGAGCTGGTGGAGTTCGACGAGGAGGGTTTCGTCCACCTGAGCATGCAGGGATCGTGCGGCGGATGCCCAATGTCGACGGCCACGCTCACGCTCGGCATCGAGGCCGAGCTGCGCCGTGCCGTCCCCGAGGTCGAGGGCGTCATCACGGTCTAGCCCGGGTCGCCAGCCGGCGCTGGTTGAAAGGGCCATGGACGGCCCGTCAGACCCCCCAGGAGGCGTTCCTGCGCCGGCGTTTGGTCCGCTACGATCCCCAGGCCGCTCAGCGGCGGGGTGTGGCGCAGCTTGGTAGCGCGCTCCGTTCGGGTCGGAGAGGTCCCCGGTTCAAATCCGGGCACCCCGATCACTGCAGAGGAGGGCGTCCCGACGGACGCCCTCGTCTCGCACGATGAATTCCCGGTGAGTCTTGGCTGGGCCCCTATTGTGACCGGCGTGATACAAGGGATACGTTTTGGGGTACGTCTTCCGTACCTCCCGCGACCCCCGGTGGCATGCGCGACTCACTTCGGACACACGCGCGCGGCACGACCCTCGCGCCGGAAGCACCGTTGCGGATGAACCGGCCCGCGCGGGTGGGCGCGGCGATCAAGCGCCCCTTCCGGAGCCACCCCTGGGCGTTCGAGGTGGCCCTCTTCGCGATCGCGCTGCTGATCTACCAGGCCTCCCGCGCGCTGGTCATGGGGCGGCCCTCGACGGCCTTCGAGAACGCGGCGGGGATCATCAACTGGGAGAAGAGCTCCGGCCTCTTCGTGGAGACGAGCATCCAGCAGTGGGTGCTCAACCACATCCAGCTCGCCGAGGCGCTGAACTACTTCTACATGTACGCCCACTGGACCGTGACGCCGCTGTTCTTCATCTGGCTCTACAAGCGGCGCGCCCGGGTCTACCCGTACGTGCGGAACGCGTTCTTCGCCGCCAACGGGATCGCGCTGATCGTCTACATGGTCTACCCGGTCGCCCCCCCGCGGCTGATGGGCGCCGGCGACGGGTTCGTCGACTCGCTCAAGAAGGTCAGCGACATCGACCTGCACGGCGGCGTCTTCTCCGGGTGGTTCAACCCGCACGCCGCGGTGCCCTCGATGCACTTCGGCTACGCCCTGATGATCGGCATGGTCGGCCTGGTGCTGCTGCGCTCGTGGCCGCTGCGGCTGCTCGCGCTGGCGTACCCCGGCGTGGTCTTCCTGACCATCACCGGGACGGCCAACCACTACGTCGCCGACGCGCTCGCGGGCGGCCTCGTGGTGGCGATCGGCTTCATCGGCGTGTGGGCGTGGAACGCCACCCGCGAGCGGTTCCGGCACCAGACGCGGCTGGTCCAGACCACCCGCTGAGCCTCGCCGCCGGGGCACCGGTGCGCTCGGATGTCGTCCGCACGGAGCGGCTAACGTGGCTTGACAATGAGCCCCTGCGGGTCGATAACCCCTGGTACATGGACGCTCGAGCCCCAGGCCTTCGGGCCTAGACCGCCGGCTCGCCGTGACCCGTCCCCAGCCGAGAGTGTCCCGACGGCTGGCGAGTGACCGGGTCCTCATCCCATCGAGGAGGTCTCAATGGCCGTTCACCTCACCCCGGACGAGCTGTCCGAGGCGCTTGGGCTCGCCCGCAAGCAGGTCGTGCGTCTCTGCGTGGAGACGTCGGTGCCGATCTACAACGGGCGCATCGACAAGACCCTCTTCGTGAGATCGGTGGCGGCCGCCGGCCATCGGCTGCCCGACGAGGCGGAGGCACTGCTCCAGACCACCGCGTAGGGGGTCTTCAGGGACGAACGCTCCTCGCGGCGCTCGTCGCGGTCGCCGCTCTGGCTCCCGTCGCCTCGGCTCGGGGCGAGGGTGAGGTCCAGGCCGCCATCTCGTCGTTCGCCGGCGCGAACCCCGCCACCTCCGCCCTGGTGTGGCGCATCGACGGGTCGGGCGCGGGCGTCCCGGTCGGGAGCTTCCAGGCGGACACCCCCCGCGTCCCCGCGTCCACGATGAAGCTCGTCACCAGCGCCGGGGCGCTGATCGAGCTGGGCCCCGGCTTCCGCTTCCAGACCCACCTCTACGCCCCGACCACGAGCGTCCAGCGCGGGCGTGTCCTCACCGGCCCGGTCTATCTGCGCGGCTCCGGGGATCCGGTCCTCGCCACGCGGGCCTACGGAAACCGCTACCTGCCGGGGAGGGCGACCCGGCTCGCCACCCTGGCACGGCAGGTGCACGCCCGGGGGATCCGCGTCGTGCGCGGGGCGATCGTGGCCGACGAGCGGCTCTTCGACTCGCGCCGGCTGGGACCGGGCTGGCCGTCCTACTACTCGGCCTACGTCTCGCCGCTCTCGGCGCTCCCGACGAACCAGGACTTCGCGGGCAACGTGCGGGGGTCCTACGTGTCCAGCCCGCCGCTCGCCGCCGCCCAGCGACTGCGGGCGACGCTCTCCGGCTTCGGGATCACCCAGCGCGGACCGCTGCGAGCCGGCGAGGCGCCGGCATCCGGGCGCATCCTCGCCACCGCCACGTCGGCGCCGCTCCCGGTGATCGTGCACGCGATGAACCTCGACAGCGACAACTTCATCGCCGAGACCCTGGCCAAGGACGTGGGGGCCTACGCCACCGGCCGGGGCACCACGCGGGCCGGCGTCGCCCACACGGCGGGCCTGCTCCGGTCCCGGGGGATCCTCAGCGCCAAGGACCGCCTGGTGGACGGCTCGGGCCTGTCTCGATCCAACCACGTGAGCGCCTCGTCGCTGGTGCGCCTGATCGCCGCCGCCGACGCGGACCCGACCTGGGGCGCCCCGCTGATCGGCTCGCTCGCCCGCGGTGGGGAGGGCACGCTGATACGGCGCTTCCGCTCGGGGCCGGCCACCAGGCGCGTGCGGGCGAAGACCGGCTACCTCAACGGCGTCAGCGCGATCGCCGGACGGGTCGTGAGCCGGCGTGGCCAGAGGTACGCGTTCGCGCTCCTCATGAACAGCAGCGACATCACGGGCGCCCGGGCGACCCAGGACCGGGTGGTCACGCTGCTGGCGTCGGGCTCGGAGGACGTCATGGCCGCCGCACGCTCGCGCTGATCAGCAGCAGGACCCCGGCCGCCGCCAGAGCGGTCGCCGCAAGCCACCAGCCGTCCAGCAGCTCCACCGCCAGCCGCCACGCCAGCGCGTCGTCCGGCGGGGGGACCCGGGACCGGGCCACGTCGGGAACCAGCGCCCGCGCCAGCGCGGGAGCCGCCGCGGCCACCACGAGCAACGCCCCGATCCAGGCCGTCGCCCGGCGCGTGCGCTCGGTCAGCGCGATGGCGATCGCCACCAGCGCCGCGGCGGCGAGGGCGAGCAGCCCCACGATGGCCAGGGTGTGGTCGGCGATCCGGGCGCCGGGGATGCCCGGAGCCTCGATGCCGGTGGCGATCCGGATGTCCGGCACCGACACCGCGCCCTCCACCGGCAGCGCCAGGCTCTGGTCGATGGCGGCGAACTCTTGGGCGAAGAGCCCCCCCAGCGCCCCGAGGTCGATGGTGACCGGCTCGCCCGACAGCTCCAGCAACTCGCGGTGGACCTTGACGAGCTCGGGCTCGAGCGCGGCGGCGAAGGCCGGGCCGGCGACGACGCGCCGCACGACGCCATCGATCGTCGCGCGGCTGACGAACGACGCGGCGGGGTCCTCCGGGACGCCGACCGCCGCGACCACCCGGGCCGCGATGGCGTCCCGCCCCTCGGGCGCGCGCAGGGCGGCGATGCCGTCGTCGGTGAACCGCCTCTCGTCCAGCAGGTCGCGGCCACCGGTCCAGAGCAGCGCCGAGGCAACTGCCGCGACGATCCCCGCGGTCGCCACCAGGGCGACGAGCAGCGCCCTCATCCCGCCGGGGCGCGCTCCGGCGGCGGCCGGCGTCCGTCCAGGATCTCGAGGAAGGCCTCCTCGTCGACCACCGGCACGCCCAGCTGCTCGGCCTTCTGGAGCTTGGAGCCGGGATCGACGCCGGCCACCACGAAGCCGGTCGACCTGCTGACCGATCCCGTCACCTTTCCTCCGGCGGCGACGACCGCCCGCTTGGCGTCGTCGCGGCTCATCGCCTCCAGCCCGCCGGTCAGGACCACGGCGCTCCCGGTGAGGGGGCCGTCCTCGCGCGGGGCCGGGACGTCCGCCTCCACGGTGAGCCCCGCGGCGCGCAGCCGCTCCAGAAGGGCGCGGTTGGCGTCGGACGAGAGGAACTCCCGCACCGACTCGGCCACCACCGGGCCCACGCCCTCGGCCTCGGCGAGGCCCTCGGCGTCGGCCGCCAGCAGCGCGTCGAGCGATGGGCACACCGCCACGACGGCCTCGGCGGTCACGTCGCCGACGTGGCGGATCCCCAGTCCGTAGAGCACTCGCGGCCACGGGCGGCCCTTGGACGCCTCGATCGCCGCCAGCAGGTTGTCCACCGAGAGATCCTTGAACCCCTCCATGGCGACCAGCTCCTCACGATGCCGGTGGAGGTCGTAGATGTCGGCGAAGCTCCGCACCAGGCCGGCCTCCCAGAAGCGCCGGATGGTCTTCTCGCCCAGGCCCTCGATGTCCATCGCACCGCGCGAGGCGAAGTGGAAGAGGCCCTGTTGGATCTGAGCCGGGCACGAGCGGTTGGGGCACCGGATCTGCACCTCGCCCGGAGGCTGGACGAGCGGGGTGTCGCAGACCGGGCACCGGTCGGGCATCGCGAACGGCCGCTCGGATCCGTCACGCTCCTGGGTGAGGGGGGCCACCACCTGGGGGATCACGTCGCCGGCGCGCTGGACGATGACCCGGTCGCCGATGCGCAGGTCCTTGCGGGCGATGTCCTCCTGGTTGTGGAGCGTGGCGAGCTTGACCGTCGCCCCGCCCACTTGCACGGGCTCGAGCGCAGCGAAGGGCACCAGGGCCCCCGTGCGCCCCACGTTCACGAGGATGTCGAGCAGCCTCGTCGTTGCCGTGGTGGGCGCGAACTTGTAGGCGATGGCCCAGCGCGGCGCCCGCCCCACGGCGCCCAGGCGCTCCTGGACGTCCACGTCGTCGATCTTCACCACGGCCCCGTCGATGTCGAAGTCCACCGACCCGCGGCGGTCCTCCCAGGCGGCGCACTCGGCCTGCACCTCCTCGATCGTTCCGACCAGGCTGATGTCGGGGTTCACCCGGAAGCCCGCGCCGCGCAACCACCCGAGGACGGCCGACTGCGTGGACAGCTCGAGGCCCTCGACGTGGCCCACCCCGTAGCACCAGATCGACAGGGGCCGGCCGGCCGTGGCCGCGGGGTCGAGCTGGCGCAGGCTGCCGGCGGCCGAGTTGCGCGGGTTGGCGAAGGTCGGCAGGCCGGCCTCGGCCCGGCCGGCGTTGAGCTCCGCGAACGCGGCGAGCGGCAGGTACACCTCGCCGCGCACCTCCACCACCGCCGGCGGCCGCTCGCCCTCCGGCGTGCGCAGCACCTGCGGGATGGCGCGGATGGTGCGCAGGTTGGCGGTCACGTCCTCGCCGATCACCCCGTCCCCGCGCGTGGCGCCCTGCACGAAGCGGCCGCCCTCGTAGGTGAGCGAGATCGCGAGGCCGTCGATCTTCGGCTCGACCCCGAAGCGGACCTCGCGCGATCCGAGCCCCTCCTGCTCCATGACCGTGCGAGCACGGCGGTACCAGGCGGTCAGCTCGTCGGGGCCGCGGGCGTTGGCCAGGCTGAGCATCGGCCGCCGGTGCCGGACCGGGGCGAACCGCTCGGACGGGGCGGCGCCGACGCGCTGGGTGGGAGAGTCGGGCGAGAGCAGCTCGGGGTGCTCCCCCTCGAGCGCCTCCAGCTCCCGCACCCACCCGTCGTACACCGCGTCGTCGACCGTCGGGTCGTCGCGCACGTAGTAGTCGTGATTCGCCTGGTCGATCCGCTCGCGCAGCTCGGCGACCCGGGCGGCCGGGTCCCGTGCCTCAGCCACGGCCCAGGCAGACCGACACGAGCTCCTCCGGGGTCGCGACCACCCGATCGGGCCCCTCGGCCACGAGGTCGGGGGGTGGGAAGAAGCCCCAGGTCACGGCGATGGTCATCACACCGGCCGCCCGCCCGGCCTGGATGTCGAACGGCGCGTCGCCGACGTAGCAGGCACGCGCGGGCGTTCCCCCAAGCCGCCGCAGCGCCTCGAGGATCGGCTCCGCGCGGGGCTTGTGACGGGTCGTGTCGTCGGCGGCGATGACGACGTCGAAGAGCTCGCCGACGCGCGGCAGGACGCCCCACGCGAGGTCCACGGCGTCGCGGCTCTTGGACGTCACGATCCCGAGGCGCCGGCCGGCGTCGCGCAGCTCGCGCAGCGCCTCCTCCACCCCGTCGTAGGCGAGCAGCAGCGCGGAGGTGTTGGCGTGGTTCCACTCGCGGTACACGCGGTAGAGCTCGTCCGAGTGCTGGGGCGAGAAGACCCGCATCTGCTCCTGCAGCGGGCGGCCGACGTTCGCAACCAGGCGGTCGTCGGGCCAGTCCTCGCCCAGCACCTCCCGCACGGCGTGTCGGTGCGACTCGCGGATGAGAGCCACCGAGTCGATCACCGTGCCGTCCAGGTCGAGCAGGATCGGGTCGAACCCCTGCCGCGCGCTCACCTGCTCCTCACGGCGGAGTGATCCAGCGGTCGGCGAGCGACATCCGCTCCAGCAGGTTCATGCCATCGAGGTCGGTGAGATCGAAGTGCAGGGGGGTGACCGAGATCTCGGCCCGCTCGATGGCCGCGAAGTCGGTGCCCTCCTCGCGCTGGTAGGTCGCGTTGGAGCCGTAGATCGTGAACCGCCGCCGGGCGCCCTCGGTGTGCTCCAGGATGAGCTCGTCGTTGTAGATGCGCTGGCCGAGCCGCGTGACGCTCGCGCCGGTGACCCGCTCCGGCGGCAGCCCGGGCGCGTTCACGTTGAGCACCACCCGGCGCGGGAAGGTGGCCCGTGAGACCACCGGCACGAGCTGGGCCGTGAAGCCGGCCACCGCCCGGAAGTCGTAGGCCGTGCCGTCCCACTGGTCGGCGGACTGGTCGACGGCCTGGGCCGAGACGGCGATGGCCGGCCAGCCGAGCAGGATGCCCTCGAGCGCGGCGGCGACCGTGCCCGAGTAGGTGACGTCGTCGCCCAGGTTCATGCCCAGGTTGATGCCGCTCACCACGACGTCGGGTCGGTCTCCCAGGAGGCCGAGGGTGGCGAACCGGACGCAGTCGACCGGGGTGCCGTCGGTGGCCAGCGCGGGCGATCCGTCGGCCAGCTGCACCTCCTCCACGTGCAGCGCGCTGTGGATGGTGATGCCGCGGCCGATGGCGCTGCGGTTGCCGTCCGGTGCGATGACGCTGACGCGACCGAGGGGCTCCAGCGCCTGCTTCAGCGCGAGGAGCCCGAGGGAGTTCACGCCATCGTCGTTCGTGACGAGGATGTGGGTCACCGGTCACCAAGGGTAGCGACTGTGCCCGCCGTTCCTCCCCGCATCAGCCCGAGACGGGCGGGTACCGGGCCCCGACCAGCGTCAGGGGATGAGCCGGGGCGGTGGGTCCGGCCGCCCCCCTCGGGGCGCCCTCCAGGAGCCGCGCGAAGCGCTCGGCCGACCACGCTCCGCGGCCCACGAGCAGCATCGTGCCGGCCAGGATCCGCACCATGTGGCGCAGGAAGGCGTCGGCCTCCACGCCGAGCACCACCTCGTCGCCGCGGACGCTCCAATCGCACTCGGCCAGGGTGCGGTGGAAGAAGACGTGCTCGGTGCGGGTCGGGGTGAACGCGCGGAAGTCGTGCCGCCCCACAGCGTGCGCGGCGGCGGCGCGCAGGGCGGCCACGTCGAGGGGGCCCGGGTGCCGCAGCACGCGGCCGCGGCGGAGCGCCGAGGGCGCCCCCACGAGCACCCGGTACTCGTAGCGCCGCCCCACGGCGTCGCGGCGGGCGTCGAAGCCCGGGGGCGCCTCGGAGACGGCCCGCGCCGACAGGTCGGCGGGGAGGAGCCCCCCGAGGGCGCGCAGCACCCGCTCGGGCGCCATCGACGACGCGGTCCCGACGCTCGCCACCTGCCCGGAGGCGTGGACGCCGGCGTCGGTGCGACCGGCGACCGCGAGATCGAGCGGCTCCCCCAGGAGGACGCCCAGCGCCCTGCGGAGCTCGCCCTCGACGGTGCGTCGTCCCGGCTGGGCGGCCCACCCGGAGAAGCCCCCGCCGTCGTACTCCAGGTCGAGCCGCAGGACCCTCATACCGCGCCGGCTCCGGCCGCGGGCGGGCGCCGGCCCCAGGCGGCCCAGATCTCGGGCGCCCGGAAGGCGCGCGCCGGATCGAGCAGCATCGCGGCGACCGCGTCGAGATCCGCCGCGTCGCACCGGCCCGTGGCGAGCATGGCGGGCCGCAGGCGCTCCAGGGTCGCGCGCTGCAGCCGGCAACGCAGCGAGCCCCCGGCCACGTCGCCTCCCATCCGAAGGCTCTCCACCCGCTCCAGGCCGGCCTCCTCGAGCATCTCCGGGAGCCGGCGGCCGATCTCCAGGTCCCACCCGGCGCGGGTCGCCGCGTCCCAGAAGCCGTCCCACGTCCGGGTCCAGGAGGGCTCGGGCGGCGCCAGCGGGGCGTGATCGGCGAAGTTCACGTCACCGAGCACGAGCGCGCCCCCCGGCCGGAGCGCCGCGGCCATCCGGCCGACGGCCTCTCGGCGCCGGGGCAGGTGCAGCAGCACGAGGCGGGAGTGGACCAGGTCGAGATCCTCCGCGGGGGCCGGGTCGGCCAGCAGGTCGTGCCGGAGGACCCGGACGTTGGGGATCCCGAGCGCGGCGACCGGCGCGGGATCGAGGTCGGTGGCCAGCACCGACCCGGCGGGGCCGACCAGCTGGGACAACCGGCGCGCGATCGAGCCGCCGCCCGCGCCGACCTCCCAGGCCCGCGACCCCGGAACGACACCGACCGCCGCGAGGGCCGCGGCGGTCAGTGGGTCGTGGTATCTCTCGACGAGCGCGATCCGCTCGCTCTCCTCGCGACGCTCGCGGTCGTTCCCACCCGCGAGGACGTAGCGCGGGTTCACGCCGCCGGGAGGTCGACCTCCCTGGAGAGCTCCAGCAGCACCATCGGCGCCGCGTCGCCCTGGCGGGGGCCCAGCTTCAGCACGCGGGTGTAGCCGCCCTGCACGTCGCTGAACGCCGGACCGATGACGTCGAACAGGCGGTACGTGATCTCCTTGTTCCGCAGGAGGGCGATCGCCTGGCGCCGGGAGTGAAGGGTGTTCTCCTTGGCGAGGGTGATCGCCTGCTCGGCGATGCTCCGCGCCAGGACGGCCTTGGGAGCCGTGGTCTGGATGCGGCCGTGGGTGAGCAGGGCGGTCGCGAGGTTGGCGCCCATCGCCTTGCGGTGCGAGGAGGTGCGGTTGAGCTTCGGTCCCTGGTTGCGATGGCGCACGCCGTGTCCTTTAGTCCTCGTCGCTGCGCAGGTTGAGGCCGTGCGCGGCGAGGTTCTCCTTGACCTCTTCGATGCTCTTCTTGCCGAAGTTCGGGATCGCCGACAACTCCGCCTCGGTCTTCGAGATCAGGTCGCCGATCGTCTCCACCCCGACCCGCTTCAGGCAGTTGTACGACCGCACGCCCAGCTCGAGCTCCTCGATCATGATGTCGTGCATCCCACCGCCCGCGGGCGGGTCCTCGGCCGCGGTCTCACCCTGGATCCGCGGGCTGTCGGGGTCGGCGAAGATCGCGAGCCGCCCGATGAGCGTCTCGGCCGCCTCCGCCATCGCACCCCGCGGGTCGACGCTCCCGTCGGTCTGGATCTCGAGGGTGAGCTTGTCGTAGTCGGTGCGCTGGCCCACGCGCGCCGGGCTGACCTCGTACCGCACCCGCAGGACGGGCGAGAAGTTCGAGTCGACCGGGATGACCCCGATGGTCGTACCCGGGCCCTTGTTCTGCTCGGCCGGCACGTAGCCCCGGCCGCGCGTGATCATGAGGATCATGTCGAGGCGCGCGCCCGCCTCGAGGTTGGCGATCTCGAGCTCCGGGTTGAGGATCTCGAGGTCGGCCGGCGCCGAGATGTCGGCGGCGGTGACGACGCCGGGGCCCACCTTCGACAGCTCCACCTCGATCTCGCCGATCTCGCCGTGCAGGCGGCAGACCAGCTCGCGGAGGTTGAGGATGATGTCGGTGACGTCCTCGCGCACGCCGGGGATGGTGGTGAACTCGTGCTGCACGCCCTCGATGCGGACCGAGGTGACGGCCGCTCCCTCGAGGGAGGACAGCAGCACGCGGCGCAGGCTGTTGCCGAAGGTGTGCCCGAAGCCGCGATCGAGCGGCTCGACCTCAAAGCGGCCGAGCGTCTCGTCGGTGGGCTCGTAGGTCATGCGAGGCGACTGGATGTCCAGCATGTGCTTCTCCTTCTTCTCCGGCCGTGGGCCGGAACGGACGCGTTGCGGACCGCTGCATCGGCCCCCGTCCGCGCGTCACGGACGGGCGCCATCGCCGGCGGCCCCCGATGTGATTACTTCGAGTAGTACTCCACGATGAGCTGCTCGCTGACCGGCGTGTCGATCTCGGTCCGCTCGGGGTTCTTCAGGACCTTGCCGTTCAGCGCGTCGTAGTCGGCCTGGAGCCACGGCGCCACCGCGGCGACCAGCTCGGTCGCCGAGCGGATGACCGGCTCGGCGTTCGAGCCCGGCTTGACCGTGATGACGTCGTCGGGGCGCACCTGGTAGCTCGGAATGTCCACCTTGCCCCCGTTCACACGGAAGTGGCCGTGGTTGACGAGCTGCCGCGCCTGACGCCGGGTGGCCGCGAAGCCGAGGCGGTAGACGACGTTGTCGAGGCGCATCTCGAGCATGCGCAGCAGGTTCTCGCCGGTGATCCCGGACTGCCTGCTGGCCTTCTCGTAGTAGCGCCGGAACTGCTTCTCGAGCACCCCGTAGAAGCGGCGTGTCTTCTGCTTCTCCCGGAGCTGAAGGAGGTACTCGCTCTGGCGGATGCGGCCGCGGCCGTGCTCGCCCGGCGGGTAGTTGCGACGGTCGAGGTACTTCTGGCACTTGTCCGTGAGCGCCACGCCCTCGCGCCGCGAGAGCTTGACCATGGGACCGGTGTAGCGCGCCATGCCGCCCCCTAGACCCGGCGCCGCTTGCGCGGGCGGCAGCCGTTGTGGGGGACGGGGGTCACGTCGGTGACCGAGGAGACCTCGATGCCGGCGGCCTGGAGCGAGCGGATCGCGGTCTCTCGGCCCGAGCCCGGGCCCTTCACGTAGACGTCCACCTTCTGCAGCCCGTGCTCCATGCCCTTCTTGGCCGCGGAGTCGGCCGTCACCTGGGCGGCGAACGGGGTGCTCTTGCGCGAGCCCTTGAAGCCCGCGGAGCCCGCCGTCTCCCACGCGATCACGTTCCCCTGCTTGTCGGTGAGCGTGACGATCGTGTTGTTGAACGACGTCTTGATGTGGGCGTTGCCCACCGGGATGTTCTTGCGCGTGCGCCGCCGCGTGCGGCCGCGGGTCACCTTCTGGCGTGCCAACGAGCTCCTCGTTCCGGTCGAGTCGGGGGGATCGTGCTCAGCTCTTGCGCTGCTTGCCCACGGTCCGCTTGGGACCCTTGCGCGTGCGAGCGTTGGTCTTGGTGCGCTGACCCCGCACGGGGAGCCCGCGGCGGTGGCGCAGGCCGCGGTAGCACCCGATCTCCATCAGGCGCTTCAGGTCGTTCGAGCGCTCGCGGCGGAGGTCTCCCTCCACCATCAGCGTCTTCTCGATGACGTCGCGCAGGCGTCCCACCTCTTCCTCGGTGAGGTCGCGTACGTACGTGTCCCGGTTGATGTCGGTCTGCTCGAGCACCTTGTTCGCCGTCCGGCGCCCGATGCCGTAGATGTAGGTCAGCCCGATCTCGATCCGCTTCTCGCGGGGGATGTTGACTCCGGCGATGCGCGCCATGGCCCGCTAGCCCTGCGTCTGCTTGTGGCGGGCGTTGGTGCAGATCACGAGAACCTTGCCGTGTCGCTTGATGACGCGGCACTTCTCACAGATCGGCTTCACCGAGGCGCGGACCTTCACGATTCATCCCCTGAGCATGTGGGCGCGGGCCGTCCCGCGGCGAGCCCGCGAGCGACCAGTGATGTTAGCACCGCGCCCCCGAGACCGTCAGCGGAGGATGCGGAAGGCCTTGGTCGTCGTGACGGCTTTTGTGGGGCCGAGGCGCGGGAGGGTCAGGGCCAGGGTGTAGGGCCCGGGAGCGAGCGGCCTGCCGCGCAGCTTCCCGCTGAACCTGATCAGGTTGAGCCCGATCGTCCCCTGCTTTGTGAGCTTGCCGGGGAGGGTGATCGTGCGAACGCAGCGCTTGGCGCTCCGAAGGCGCCTGGACGGCGCCACGCAGCGTCGGCCCGACCTCCTTCCGGCCACCGACTTGCGGACGGTCAGGACTACCTTGGAGGCCGAGCTCAGGCGGAAGGTGATCGTGGTCCCGAGCGGCTTCCTGCCCACCGCGCGGAAGGCCGCCGGCCCGATCTTGAGGGCGGTCAGCCTGCGGAGACCCGCGGCGCCGCCGCCCGCGCCGCCGCCCGCGGAGCCCGGCCCGTGGCGGCCCGCCGCGACCGTCACGATCTTCGACCAGTGGGAGGATCGCGCCAAGGCGGGGAAGGTCGCGCGGCCGGAGTGGATCGACTCGCGCCACGCGCTCAAC
>JAXIPH010000189.1:0-5244 GCA_045403035.1 Thermoleophilia bacterium
GTCGGTGTCCGGCAGCGCCGCGCGCAGCGCGCCCTTCACCCGGCCGCTCATGCGGTGGCCGGTGCGCACCGTGGTCTCGGGCGGCACCACCATGTGCAGGTCCACGTGCCGCTTGCTGCCCGCGCGCCGGCCGCGCAGGGCGTGGAAGCTCACGCCGTCGAGGGTGAACCCCGTCAGCACCCCCTCGATGACATCCCTGTCGTCGTCGGGAAGGGCGCGGTCGAGCAGCACCTGCACCGCCCGCCACACGAGCCGGCCCCCGACCCAGACGACGTAGGCCGCCACCAGGAGCGCGACCGCCGCGTCGACCCACCTCCAGCCGGTGACGGCCACGAGGAGCAGCCCGGCCGCCGTGCCCGCCGAGGTCCAGACGTCCGAGGCGAGGTGCGCGGCCTCCCCCTCGATGGCGGGCGAGCCGGTCCGGCGGGCGACGGCCCGCAGGCGCGCCGACACGATCACGTTGACGATGGCGGCGGCGGCCATCACGGCGATGGCGAGGTTCACGTCGCTGATGGCCGGCGCCCCCGAGATCAGCCGGCGGACGGCCTCCACAGCGACGGCCGTCCCGGCGATGAGGATCAGCGCCCCCTCGATCGCCGCCGCCAGGTTCTCGCTCTTCTCGTGGCCGTACGGGTGGTCCTCGTCGGCCGGCCGCGCCGCGGCGCGGACCCCCGCGAACGCGATCCCCGAGGCGAGGAGGTCGCCCGCCGAGTTGGCCGCCTCCGAGAGCACCGCCACCGAACCGGTGAGCAGCCCGACGACGACCTTCATGATCGTGAGGACCGCGTTGGACGTCACCGAGAGGATCACGGCGGCGCGGTTCTGGCGGGGTCGGGAGTCCATCCGCGGACGGTAGTGATTTAGCCTGTTGCTAAGTCAAGTCGCCGCGAGACCTGCCGCCCCTCCGCTAGCCGGGGCGAGCATGGCGGCCAAGCCACGACTACGGACGGGAGAGCCGATGCCACTGCTGCGACGCGCCCGCCCGCTCGTGCGCGCCGAGGTGGCGCTCTACGGCCCGCGCCGGGCCGCCGCCATGCTCCACGCGGGCGAGGGCCGCTGGCCCCAGCACGAGGGCCGGGACCGTCTCACGGTGGGGGTGGGCATGGCCGCGCTCGCGGCCTACCGCATGCTCGAACCGCGCTGGGTGCCCTACCGCGCCGCCCTCGCCACGCTCGCCACGCGGGTGGCCCGGGCCGGCCCCGGGCCCCTGCCGGGGGACCTCGCGCCGCTCGACGGCCTCGGCCAGTCGGGGCTGCTCCAGTTGGTGCCGTGGGAGGGCCCGGGGCGCGAGAACCTCGAGGTCGAGATCGTGTCCACGCACGGCGGCCCGGTGCCGCGCATGGCCAAGGAGCCCGAGTCGGCCGGCCCGGTGAAGGAGATCGCGGCCCTCGCGCTGCTGGTGGCGCTCGCGGCCGACGCCGAGCCCGACGGCCGGCTTGCGCTGGCGCTCGGGATCGAGGGCCTCCTCTCCTGGTTCCGCGAGTCCGACCGGCTGGCCCCCACCCGGAGCGCCCTGGCCTTCGCTCTCGCCCACGCGGACGGCTGGCTGCGCGAGAGCGGGCGGCCCCTGCCGGCCTGAATCGAGTTCACTCCATCTCAACAGAGCCGCTCGGGAACCTGCGCTACCGTGATCACCGATTCCGGACGCAGTGCGATCGTCATCCGATTCCGGAGGAACCGTGACACACCGAAAGCGCATCGCTCTCATCGCGCATGACAACCGCAAGCTCGACCTGCTCGAGTGGGCCCGGTTCAACCGCGGGACGCTCGCCGAGCACGAGCTCTTCGCCACCGGCACCACCGGCGGCATGGTCGAGGACGCCCTCGACCTGAGGGTCCACCGCTTCCTCAGCGGCCCGCTGGGCGGCGACCAGCAGGTGGGCGCCGGCCTGGCCGAGGGACGGCTCGACGTCGTGATCTTCTTCTGGGACCCCCTCCAGCCCCAGCCCCACGACGTGGACGTGAAGGCGCTCCTGCGGATCGCCGTCGTGTGCAACTGCCCGATCGCCTGCAACCGGGCGACGGCCGACTTCGTGCTCTCGAGCCCGCTCATGAGCGAGCCCTACCAGCAGGCCGGCAACCTCATCCCGGAGCCCCTCCTGTCGCGGTAGCCGGGCGGGCTACTCCTCCTTGCCCGCCGCGCGGGCGTCCTCGGCCATGCTCGAGATCTCCTGCACGACCTCCTCGTTGGCGAGGGTCGTCACGTCGCCGAGATGCCGGTTCTCGGAGATGTCGCGCAGCAGGCGGCGCATGATCTTGCCCGAGCGCGTCTTGGGCAGGTCGTCGGTCAGGACGATCGACTTCGGGCGCGCGAGGCCGCCGATCTTGGTGGCCACGTGCTGGCGGAGCTCGCCGATGAGCTCCTCGTCGCCCGTCACGTGGCCCTTGAGCGTGACGAAGGCGGCGATCGCCTGACCGGTGGTCTCGTCGGAGCGGCCCACGACGGCGGCCTCCGCGACCTTGGGGTGGTCGACCAGCGCGCTCTCGATCTCGATGGTCGAGAGGCGGTGCCCGGACACGTTCATGACGTCGTCGATGCGGCCCAGGAGCCAGTAGTCTCCGTCCTGGTCGCGGCGGCAGCCGTCGCCGGCGAGGTACATGCCCTCGTGCTGGCTCCAGTACGTCTCGACATAGCGGTCGTCGTCGCCGTAGAGCGTGCGCAGCATGGCCGGCCAGGGCTCGGTGAGGACCAGGTACCCGCCCTCGCCCAGCGGGACGCTGTGGCTCGAGGAGTCGACGACGTCGGTCGTCACGCCCGGCAGCGGTCGGCTGGCCGACCCGGGCTTGAGCGTGGTCACTCCCGGGAGCGGCGAGATCAGGATGTTGCCGGTCTCCGTCTGCCACCACGTGTCCACAACCGGGCAGGTGCCGCCCCCGATGTGGGTGCGGTACCAGATCCACGCCTCGGGGTTGATCGGCTCGCCCACGGTGCCCAGCAGCCTCAGCGAGCTGAGGTCGTGCCGCTCGGGGTACTCGTTGCCCCACTTCATGAACGTCCGAATCGCCGTCGGGGCGCAGTAGAGGATCGTCACCCCGTAGCGCTCGATGATGTCCCACCAGCGGTCCTTGTCCGGGGTGCCGGGGGCGCCCTCGTAGAGGACGCTCGTGGCCCCGTTGGCCAGCGGCCCGTAGACGATGTAGCTGTGCCCGGTGACCCAGCCCACGTCGGCCGCGCACCAGAAGACGTCGTCGTCCTTGATGTCGAAGACCCAGCGGTGGGTGGCCGTGACGCCGGTCAGGTAGCCGCCGGTGGTGTGCACGATCCCCTTCGGCTTCCCGGTGGTCCCCGAGGTGTAGAGGATGTAGAGGAGGTCCTCGGCGTCCATCTGCTCGGGCTCGGCCTCGGCCGGCTGGCCGGCCACCAGCTCGTGGTACCAGACGTCGCGCCCCTCGACCCAGCCGGTCTCCTGCTCCGTTCGCCGCACGACAACGCAGGTGTGGACGTCCGGGCACTCCTCGAGCGCGACGTCGGTGTTCTGCTTGAGCGCCACGAGCTTGCCGCCGCGCCAGGCGCCGTCGCCGGTGACCACCGCCGTGCAGCCGCAGTCGAGGATGCGATCGCGGAGGCTGTCCGGAGAGAAGCCGCCGAACACCACGGTGTGCGGGGCCCCGATGCGCGCGCAGGCGAGCATCGCCACGGCGATCTCCGGAACCATGCCGAGGTAGATGGCGACCCGGTCCCCGCGTGAGACGCCCCGCGCGCGCAGCCCGTTGGCCAGGCGGCAGACGCGCTCGTGGAGGTCCCGGTAGGTGATGTCCAAGCGGTCGCCGGGCTCGCCCTCCCAGTGGAAGGCGACCCTGTCGCCGCGCGACTCCAGGTGGCGGTCGAGGCAGTTGACGCTCACGTTGAGCTTGCCGTCGGCGAACCACTTGAAGAAGGGTGCATTGGAGCGGTCGCAGCCCTCCGTGGGCTCGGTGCTCCAGGTGAGCATCTCCTTCGCAGTGGCGAGCCAGAACGCCTCCGGGTCGGCCGCGGCCCGGTCGTAGAGATCGGGCTTGGCGACCGCGGCCGCCGCGAACTCAGGAGGCGGAGGGAAGCGCCGGGCCTCCATCTCGAGGGAGGTGATGGTCGGGCCGTCGGTGCTCATCGCTCGACTCCTGGGACGTGGGGCGGGAGTCCTTCCGGGACCGGTGCATCGTATCCGCTGTCACGATCCCCTCGTCCACTGCGCGGGGGTCGGCACCGTCCACTAGGTTTCCCGCCATGCAACTCCTCGAGGGTGAGCGGATCCTCTGGCAGGGACGTCCCTCGTGGCGCTCCAATCTGAGCCACTTCGTCGTGTGGGTCCCCATCGCGCTGCTGCCCGCCATCATCGCCGGCGCGCTCACCGCGAAGGACCAGGACACCGGCTTGCCCTACTCCCAGTGGATCGGGATCTCGATCATCTTGGCGATCCTCGTGGTCGCGATCGACGTGATCCGGCGTTTTGCGACCTACTACGTGGTCACGACCGAGCGGCTGCGCGTGAGGAAGGGCATCCTCGCCCGCCGCGAGCAGACCGCGCGCTTCGACCGGATTCAGAACGTGAGCATCACGCAGAGCCTGATGGACCGGCTTCTGAACGTGGGCGCGGTGAGCTTCGACACGGCCGGCACCGACGCAGGTTCCAGCGATTTCACCTTCGCGGGGATCCCCGATCCCCACTCCCTGGCGCGGATCGTGGCCGAGAACTCCCTCCACACGGGCGAGCCGACCGTCGGGCTCTAGGGCGCTCCGAAGTGACATCCCCCGAATGGGGGATTCACTTCACGATGCCTTCATGCCGAAAAGGGTGAAGCCGCCCGCTTGCCCGGGTGGCGCCGGTCCGTCATCGCTCTCCAGGAGCTCTCCATGGCCTCCCCCGCCACGCTGAACATCGTCCGCCCCCTCGCACCCGCGCGTCCACGAAGGCGCAGCCGCGCCAAGCCGAAGCCTGCGAGGGCCCGCCTGGTCGTGACCGCCGAGCTTCGCGGGCTGGCCGGCGTCGTGCTGGAGCAGGCGCTCCTCGACGCCAGCTCCGACCCGCAGAAGAGCCTGGTCGGGTGGGCCAACCGGCTCGCCGCCGAGTTCGACGTGGAGGGCGTGGGCACCCCGCGCTCTTATCGGGACCTCATGCAGGGCATCGTCGCGGTCAACCGCCGCGCCGCGGCGGACCCGAGCCGACCCCTCGTCGCGCGTCCGCCGGGCCCGACCGCTTAGCCGGAAATCCGCCTGGACGGGCGCGCCCCGGCCGAAGGCCGGAGCCCGGCCAGGCTTGGAGCCCC
>JAXIPH010000250.1:0-2681 GCA_045403035.1 Thermoleophilia bacterium
CAGCTCGATCGCGTTGTCGCGCTGCTTGCCGTCCCGGGGCGCGAAGGGATAGAAGGTGCCGCGCTTGTAGCCGTAGACGAGGTTGACCGGGCCGTCGTCGCCGCGGAACCCGAACACCGCGCACAGGAGCTGCTCGGAGAAACCGCGTTCCTCGAGCGTCTGGCTCACGAGGTGGGTGGCCGTGATCACGTCCTCGAGGTCCGGGTCGGAGATGACCACCCACGAGAAGCCGAACGAGTCCGACTGCTGCTCGGTGCGGGTGCCGGCCTCTGAGTTGGCGAGGGTCAGCAGCTGCTGGACCTCCGTGACGATCTCGTCGAAGAGGGAGGCGTCGATCGGCTTGAAGCACACCCCCGCCCGGCCGGTGGGAACGATGCCGAGCGACGTCTGCAGGGTGAGGGCCGCGTTGCCGATCGCGAACAGGCGGTCGAGGTCGGCGCGCTTGGGCGTGCGCTGGCCGCGCAGGACGTCGAGCAGGCCCATCGGCGCCCGGGGCCTAGAGGGCCGTGCCCGGCGACGCGTCGAGCGCCGCCTGCATGGCCATGAGCCGCTCGACCCGCTTCTCCGTCGGGGGGTGGGTGGAGACGAGGCTCGAGAGCGACAGCCCGCGCGACACGGCCGGCATGATGAAGAAGGCATTCATCCCCTCCGCGGCGCGCAGGTCGCGCGTGGGGATCTTGGACATCGTCCCGGCGATCTTCTGCAGCGCGGCGGCCAGCTGCGCGGGTGCCCCGGTCATGATGGCCGCGCCGCGGTCGGCCGCGAACTCGCGGTAGCGCGAGAGGGCCCGCAGCAGCAGGAACGACAACACGTACACCACGACCGAGACCAGGATGACGACGAAGAACACGGCCGCGCTGTTGTCGCGCCCGCGCCCTCCGCTCATGCCGCTGTAGATCCCGAAGCGCACGAACAGGCCGGCGACCGTCGCCAGGAACCCCGCGACCGTCATCACGATCACGTCCTTGTTCGCCACGTGGGAGAGCTCGTGCGCGATCACGCCCTCCAGCTCGCGCGGCTCCAGGCGCTCGACCAGGCCGGTCGTCACGCACACCGTGGCGGTTTTGCGGCTGTGGCCCGCCGCGAACGCGTTCGGCAGGTCCATCTCGGACACGGCGACGCGGGGCTTGGGCAGGTCGGCGAGCTGGCAGAGCCGCTCGATCATGGCGTGGAGCTCGGGCTGCTCTTCGGGCGTCGTCACCTTCGCGCGCATCGAGGCGAGGGCGATCTTGTCGCCGAACAGGAGCTGGGCCGCGGCGAAGGCCCCGGCGATCACCAGCACGGTGATGACCCCCGCGCCCGCCGCGATCAGCGCCCCGATGAACACGACGTAGATGAGCCCGAGACCGAAGATGGTCAGGCCCATCCTGGTCGTCAGCCCGCGATCCCTGCCGTACCACGTGCGCACCGCGCCGCCCTCCGTCGGTCTCCCTTCATCGATGATAGCCCCGCCCCCTGGGCGTAGCCTTGACCGCCGGTGACGACCTTCCCCATCAGGCGCAGCCGCTGGGCTCTGCTCTTTCTGGTGCCGCTCGCGTCGGGCCATCCCACGGTGACGGTGGACGGGGAGCGCGTGTCGGTGCGCATGGGGCTGCTGGGTCGCGCGGACGTCCCGATGCCGCTCATCTCCGCGGTCGGAACGATGGACTGGCCGTGGTGGTTCGGCGTCGGCGTCCGGATCGCCCGGGGCCTGGTGGCCTTCCTCGGCGGGTCGGGTCCCATGGTGGTGCTGGAGCTGTCGGAGCCGGTGCGCGTGCGCACGCCGCTGCCGTGGCACGCTCAGCGCATCGCGATCGGAGCCGAGGACATCGAGGGCCTCATCGCCGAGCTCGCGCGGGTGCGCGGCGGCGGCGGCCCGGAGGAGGATTAGGCGGGCATCAGGCGACCGGCTGGATCGCCACGATCTCGTTCCCGTCCGGATCGAAGAACTGGATCATCCTGGCGCCGCCCATGTCCTCGATCGGGCCGCGCTGGACGTCGTGCTCAGCGAGGTGCCGGTCGACCGAGTCGATGTCGGACGCCCGCAACACCACCGTCGCGCCGCCCTGGTGGGGACGCGTGGCGAGCTCACCGGACAGCGCCAGGGTCACCTGGCCCGCGTCCAGCTCCGCCCAGTCCCGACCCTCGCGCCGGAGCAGCGGGAGCCCGAGCGTGCCCTCGTAGAAGGCGATGGCCCGGTCCATGCTGCACACCTGGTAGAAGACGGTGTCGATGCCCTCGAAGAGACCCACTCCCCGAGCCTACAGCCCGTCGATGAGGAACTCTCGGACATCCATCTCCATCTCGATCTCGACCTCGTTCTGCGTGCCGATCGGCTGAGGCCAGATCGGCCGGGCGGCACGCCGGTGCGAAGCGACGGATCCACTTCCCGATCGGGTGCCACCCGCCTCGTCCCAGGCGGCGGATCCGTTTCCCCGATCGGGACTCAATCGCGATGCGCGAGCGGCCGCCGTCCGGCCATGGGCAAGTCGCGCAGGGCTTGGAACGCTCGGTTGGTCGCCGGAGTCCCCCATCACAGGGCCGCCACCCGCGCGGCGGCCCCGTTGCGGGGCGCGGCGGCCTGGGCCCGCGCCAGCGCCGAGCGCCGCAGCGCCTGGCAGACCGACAGCGCCACCCGGTAGCCGGCGTCCGACTCCGAGCCGGTCAGCAGCATCGTGCCCGCCGGGCGCCCCGAGAGGGCC
>JAXIPH010000003.1:0-4358 GCA_045403035.1 Thermoleophilia bacterium
CCTGCGAGGCCGGTACCAGACCGCGGCGGCGAGGGCCACGGCGGCGCGCCGAGCCGGCGGAGGAAGCATGTCGAGCCGCCCTCCCGTGGAAGCGGCCCCAGCGGACCCCAGCGGCAAGGAGTATGAGGTGGCGACCCCCACGGTCCGCCATCCGAGCGCCAGCAGCATGCGGGCCGAGTCGGGGGTTCCGCCGACGTTCACGAGCGGCGCCCACTCCTGCATCGCGGCCCGCATCACGCGCAACCCGAGGGCGGAGGCGCGATGCTCCGGGGCCGAGAGCCAGTCGAACGTCTCGCGGCAGGTCACCCGTGCGTCGCCGAGCTGGTACTGGCGCTCGAAGGCGCGGAGCATGGCGACGCACTCGTCCCCATCCATCGCGACGAGCGCGCGGTGCAAGGGGGGGTCGATGAGGGCCCACCGGTAGAACGTCTCACCGCGCGGCCGCGCGTACATCCGCTCCCAGAGCCGTCGGACGGCTGAGAGATGGTCGGTGCCGAACTCGAGGATGGCGTCTGACACGCGTGCCTCCCAGGCGATCGTCGGCCCCGTCGGCCCACGCCGTCAACACTACGGTCGACGAGTTCGCCGGCCGGCGTAGACTCGGACCCCCGGCGCTGGGTGGGAACCTTGGGTCAGGCTTGGTGCTGAACGTCCTGCTCGTCGGCGCGGAGTCCGCGGCGATACAGGTGCTGAGGGGGCTCGCGACGACCGAGCACCGCATCGTCGCCGTGCTCGCCGACGAGGCCCCCGCGACGGCGGGAGCAGGGCTGGGCGAGGTCGCGACGGGCCTCGGGCTTCCCATTCTCGAGACACGGCGCGTGCGGGACCCGGGCTTCGCGCTCTGGCTCGTCGAGCGCCGTGTCGACCTCCTGCTCAACGTGCACTCGCTCTCCATCGCTCACGCGGACGTGGTCCGCGCACCGCACATCGGGAGCTTCAACCTGCACCCGGGCCCCCTTCCGGAGTACGCGGGGATGAACGTGGTGAGCTGGGCGATCTACCGGGGCGAGCGCACGCACGGGGTCACGCTGCACTGGATGGACGCCGAGGTCGACACGGGGGCCATCGCCTACCGGGCGGCCTTCGACATCACCGACGACGACACCGGGCTGAGCGTCTTTACGAAGTGCGTGCGCCTCGGCGTCCCGCTGGTCTTCGAGCTGCTCGACGCGGCGGCCCGGGATCCGACCTCCGTTCCCGCCGAGCCCCAACGGGGCGAGCGGGCGCTCTACCGCCGGCGCGACATCCCCCAAGGGGGGCGGATCGACTGGACTCGGCCGGCACGGCGCATTCACGACTTCGTGCGCGCGTGCGACTTCGGGCCGTTCCCCTCCCCGTGGGGCCATCCAGCGGCGCGGCTGGGCGGGCGGGAGGTCGGCCTCGCCCGTACGATCCGCACGGGGCGCGCCTGCCTGGAGCCCCCGGGCACGATCGGAGAGCCCGCAGACGACGCGGCAATGGTGGCCACGGGCGACGAGTGGCTCGCTGTCCGCTCGGTCGTGGTGGAGGGGCGGCCCGTCGCGGCCCCCGAGGTCCTCGCTCCCGGCCGATGTTTCGAGACGAGCGGCCCAACGGCGCCTGATTCCGAGTCCTGACCCCTTCCCTGGTGTCGCGGCTCCTGGCGCGCTCGCTCGGCCTGGTCCTGGCCGGCGTGGCCATCGCTACCTGCGCGGGCCTCGCCCCCACCGCCCAGGCCATGCCACTTTTTCGCCGACGGCTTCGAGTGGGGCAGCATCGACGGCTGGCTCCGCTCCGGGGACGTGACGCAGCCCAACCCGATCGTCGACGGGCTCCAGGCGCGCACAGGCGCCGACGCGCTGCACTTCCAGATCCCCGCCGGCGGCGGGAGTCGCGACGTCCAGCGCCAGTTCGTCATGCCCAAGAGGCCGTCGGGCAGCGTCTTCCGGTGGAAGGAGGGAGACGACGCGTGGTTCGGGTTCTCGTACTACCTGGACCCGCGGTTCCCGAGCCCGTCCTCGAGTTGGTACGACCTGACGCAGTGGTGATCGAGCTCGGCATCCCGGCCGGGAGCCGGAACTACTGGATCGGCGGCGGCTTCGGGAGCCCGCAGGGCAACCTCTGGAGCGGCAAGGACCTCGGCCCCGTCGTGCGGGCCGCTGGATCGACTGGGTCGTCCAGGTCGTCTTCTCCGCCCACCGCCCCAAGGGCCGGGTGGACGGCGCTCGGGTCGTCTCCAACTGGCACCCGACCGCGGGCACCCTCTACCCCGGCGGCAACTCCTACGCGGAGACCGGGATCTACCGCGCGACCGAGCAGGCCGGCGCCACGCTCTGGCAGGACGACTGGACCATCGGATCGAGCTTCGCCGAGGTGGATCTCCGGCTTCGGCGCACCCGCTACGAGAAGTACGGCTACGGCACCAGGGCGAGGACTGGAGCTCGTTCGTCGTCAGGGACGCGTCGGCGGGGTGACCACCCTCGCCCGACGCGAGCGCGGGCCAGAAGCATCGCGGCCCTGACCTCACGGCCGGGCCGCGCTTACCTCCCGCGAGGCCACACGACGATCGACTCGCTCTGGCCACGGTGGGCGAGGCTCTGAGATGCTCGTCACCAAACGAGGTCTCGCCCCCCAGAGGACTCTTGTCGTCCAATCCGCACCCGCGCTCGCCATCATCCCCCGTCGAGGACGGCGGCGCGGCTCGGCCGACAGCCACGGCCGGGGATCGCGTGCCACGACCGCGTACGACCAGCCGCGTCCGGCGGCGGACGGGCCAGACGCTGGTGATCCTCGGATGGCACAACGTCGACGGCACCTGGTTCTACCCCCGTCCGCCGGGCATTGGGCAGCGTCGGCTCGAGCAGCAGCTCAACGTGCTCAGCCGGATCTTCGCGATCGGCCGGCTCTCGGACACGCTGGAGCGCCTCTACGCCGGAAAGGCCCTGCCGCCCCGCGCGGCGGCACTGACGTTCGATGACGGCTATCGCGACAACCTCGAGGTCGCGATGCCCATCCTCGAGCGCAGGCGGCTGCCGGCGACCTTCTTCCTGGCGCCGAGCCTGCTCGACGGCACCGACGCCTGGTGGGAGCGGGTCGGCTGGGCTTGCGCCCGGGCGCGTGCGCGACATCTCGATTGGGACGGGTCATCGTTCCCGCTGGGATCCGCGTCGAGCCGCCGGCGCGCCGCGGAGTGGGTCTGCGAGCGGCTCAAGACGCTGCCTCACGAGGGCCGTCTGGCCGCGATCGACGACCTGGTCGAGCGCCTCGAGCCCGGCCCGCCGTCGCGCGATCGGCTCTTCCTGGACTGGGAGGGCGCGTCGCGCCTCGCGAGGCGGCCCGGCGCGGAGATCGGCTCCCACTCCCGACGCCACGACATCCTGAGCCGCCAGTCGGCCGCCGAGCAGGTCGCCGACCTGGCGGCGGCGCGCCACGCGCTGAGGTCGAGGCTCGACGTGCCGGTGGACGCGCTGGCCTACCCGAACGGGACCGTCGCCGACTACGACGAGCGGACGATCGCAGCGGCCCGCGAGGCGGGTCACGCCTGGGCCGTGACGACGCGGGTCGGCGTCAACCGCTCCAGTACCCCACCCTTCGAGCTGCGACGCGCGATCGTGGACGTGAACGCCGGCGTCATGGCGCTCGTGCGCCCGTGGCCGATCCGACGGTGGAGGCAGCAAGACTCGAGAACCGGCTCGCCGGGAGCCGGGACGTCCCCCCAGGCGGGCACTCGCGCGGTCCGGTAGGCCGCCTCGTTCCCCTCGAACGTGACGATCGTGCGCGCGATCCTGAGGTATCCGCGCGCGGGCACGGCGGCGGGGTTCATAGGCGGGAACCATGAGCGCCAGCGGCGGAGCGGGTGCCCCCAAGTCCCCCGCGCACCCGGGCGCATTGCCGGCCAGCGAGGCCACACCCGCGGTCAGCGCGACCGCCGCGGCCCGACGACGCCGGACGGGCCGAGCCCGACCGTCCGACGCCGGCAACCGGCTCACGTCAATGGGCCTGCGCCGCCAGGCGTCTGCTGCAGCGGGGCACGTTGAAGCGGGTCCCGCATACGAAGCGGCAGAGCGGCCCGAAGGTGGGGGGCGGCCGCGAGGCCGAGGAAGTAGAGGCCGGCCAGCGACGACTGGCCGTTTCTGTCGAGCGGAATCCGCCGTGGCCGCGCACCCGCGCGAGGCCCATGCTGGCCGCCACGCGGACCGTGCTGGCGAATGCTGGCCGGTTGCTGCTGCAGGCCGGGCGGCCCCTCACGCGGCGCGACCCCGGCTGACCGGCGGCCGCCGTTCGTTGGTCGGCGCCCTGCGGCCGGGGTGAACGAGGCCGGTCAGAAGATCTCGAGGTCGCCCAGCGAGAGGTTCCAGGCGTCCGCGGGTGGCATCTGGGCGTCGCCCAGCCCCCGCCAT
>JAXIPH010000363.1:0-6032 GCA_045403035.1 Thermoleophilia bacterium
GTCCACCTGCGCCTCGGTCATCTCGGGGAAGAACGGCAGCGCGATCGTGGACGCGCTGATCGCCTCGGTGACCGGGAACTCGCCGGGCCTGTGTCCGTGCGCCTCCCGGTAGTAGGGCTGCAGGTGGATGCACGGGAGGTAGGGCTTCGCCGAGACGCCCTCGACCTCGAGGTCGCCGATCACCGCATCGCGGTCGAGATCGGGATCGAGGCGGGGGGCGTAGACGAACCACGAGCGCCGCTGAGGGCCCTCGTACATCGGTGTGACGCCGTCGATCTCGCGGACGCGGCTCTGGTACCAGGCGGCCACGCGGGCGCGGGCGGCCATCATGTCGCTGAGCCGCTCGAGCTGGGCCACCCCGATGGCCGAGTGGACGTCGGAGAGGCGGTAGTTGAAGCCCAGGCGCGAGTGGACCAGCCAGGCGCCGTCGTCGGAGCGGCCCTGGTTGCGCAGGCTGGAGAGCACGCTCGCCAGCGCCGGGTCGTCGGTGAGCACCACTCCGCCCTCGGCCGTCGTGAGCTGCTTGTTGGCGTAGAAGCCGTAGACGGCGGGGTGGCCGAAGGTTCCGAGCTTGCGGCCGTCGTAGTCGCCGTCGATGGTCTGACAGGCGTCCTCCACCCTCGCCAGGCCGTGACGCTCGGCGATCTCCACCAGCGCCGGCACCTCGGCCGGGTAGCCGAAGATGTCCACGATCAGGATCGCCCTGGTGCGTGGCGTGATCGCCGCCTCGACGGCCGCCGGGTCCATGTTGAACGTGAGCGGATCGACCTCGGCGAACACCGGGGTGGCGCCGGTGAAGAGGATGGCGTTGGCCGAGGCCACGAACGAGAACGAGGAGGTCACCACCTCGTCCCCCGGCCCCAGCCCGAGAGCGTGCAGGCACAGGTGGAGGCCGGCGGTGCCGCTCGACACGGCCACGGCGTGCGCCACCCCGATGCGCTCGGCCCAGTCGCGCTCGAACCGCGGCCCCATCGGGCCCAGCGAGAGCTGGCCCGAGCGGAGCACCTCGTCCACCAACTCGCGCTCGCGATCGCCGATGACCGGCTTGGCGAGCGGGATGCGCCCCGGGCTCACGCGGTGGGGGTGCGCGCGCGGGCCGCCCGCCGCACGCCGTGCTCGAGGCTGTCGAGCAGGGCCTCCCACGAGGCCTCGATGACGTTCTCGCTCACCCCGATCGTGCCCCAGGTGTCGCGACCGTCGCTGGAGTCGAGCAGCACCCGGGTGGCCGCGCCGGTGCCCTTGGTCTCGTCCAGGATGCGCACCTTGTAGTTGATCAGGTGGATGTCGGCCAGCTCGGGCACCCGCGCCACGAGGGCCTGGCGCAGGGCGCTGTCGAGGGCGTTGACGGGCCCGTTGCCCTCGGCCGTCGCGACCAGGCGCTCGCCCCGGTGGAAGAGCTTGACCGTGGCCTCGGTCTCCACCCGGCCGTCGGCCCGCTTCTCGGTGATGACACGGAAGCTCTCGAGCACGAAGAGCGGCTCGTAGATGCCGGTCTCGCGCTCCAGCAGCAGCTCGAAGGAGCCGTCGGCCACCTCGAAGTGGTAGCCCTGGTGCTCCAGGTCCTTCAGGCGCGCGAGGATGCCCGGCACGCGCTGCGGGTCCTCCTCCACGTCCATGCCCAGCTCGCGCGCCTTGGCGACGATGGTCCCGCGCCCCGACAGCTCGGACACCAGCACCCGGCGTTCGTTGCCCACCCGCGCGGGGTCGATGTGCTCGTAGGTGCGAGCGTCGGCGTTCATGCCCTGGACGTGCATCCCGCCCTTGTGGGCGAAGGCGTTCTTGCCGACGTACGGGGCCCAGGAGTCGGGCTGCAGGTTGGCCGTCTCGGCCACGAAGTTGCTGAGGGCGGTGAGCTCCTCGAGACGCTCGGGGTCGAGGGTCTGGAGGCCCATCTTCAGCGTCAGGGTGGGGATGATGGAGACCAGGTTGGCGTTGCCGCAACGCTCGCCGTACCCGTTGATCGTGCCCTGGACCAGGCGCGCGCCCTCCTCCACGGCGGCCAGGCTGTTGGCCACCCCGCACTCGGCGTCGTTGTGGGTGTGGATGCCCAGGCCCACCTCCGGCAGGGCGGCGCGCAGCTCGCGCATCACCGTTGCGACCCGCGTGGGGAGGCTGGCGCCGTTGGTGTCGCAGGGAGTGATCCATGAGGCCCCGCCCGCCTCGGCCGCCCGCAGGCACAGCAGCGCGTACTCCGGGTGGGCGTCGTAGGCGTCGAAGAAGTGCTCGGCGTCGTAGATCACCTCCTTGCCCTGGGCGACCAGGAAGGCGATCGACTCCTCGATCATCGCCAGGTTCTCCTCCGGCGTGACCCGGGTGACCTTCTGGATGTGCAGGTCCCAGGTCTTGCCCACGAGCGTGACGACGGGCGCGAAGCTCTCGGCCAGGCCCCGCATGGCGGGGTCCTCGTGGGCCGCCGTGCCCCGGCGGCGCGTCATGCCGAAGGCGGCGAGCCGGGTGGCGCCCAGGTCCTCGCGCTCGAGGAGCCCGAACAGCTCCCCATACTTGGGGTTGCTGGCCGGGAAGCCGGCCTCGATGTAGTCGACGCCGAACTCGGCCAGGCGCAGGGCCAGGGCGAGCTGCTCCCCCACGGACAGCGACAGGCCCTCGCGCTGCATCCCGTCGCGCAGGGTCGTGTCGTAGATGCGGACCCGGTCGCTCACGTGGCGGACGTGCTCGCTGCCGGCGCCGGCGCGACCGCCTCGACGTAGTCGAGCCAGGCGGCCGAGCGCGGATGGCGGCCCTCGGTGGCGGCGAAGAAGCGCTCCTGGAGGGTTCGCGTGATCGGCCCGGGCGGACCCAGCTCGTGATCGTCGACCTCGATGACCGGGCAGACCTCCGCCGCGGTGCCGGTGATGAACACCTCGTCGGCGAGGTAGAGCTCGCCCCGGGCGACCTCGCGCTCGAGCACAGGGAGGCCCTCATCGCCGGCGAGGGCGATGATGCTGGCGCGGGTGATGCCCTCGAGGATCGAGGCGTGGACCGGCGGGGTGATCAGGACCCCGTCGCGCACGAGGAACAGGTTCTCCCCCGAGCCGTCGGCCACGTAGCCGGCCTCGTTCAGCAGGATGGCCTCCTGGTAGCCGGCCTTGTGGGTCTCGATCTTGGCGAGGATCGAGTTCAGGTACTGGCCGCCGGCCTTGGCCGTGGCCGGGATGGTGCTCGCGCCGATCCGGCGCCAGCTCGACACCTTGGCCCGGATGCCGGTGCGCAGGCCGTCCTCGCCGAGGTAGGCGCCCCACTCCCAGGCGGCCACGGCGACGTCCACGGGCGCCTCCAGCGGGAAGAGGCCCATCGTGCCGTACCCGCGCAGGGCGATCGGCCGGACGTAGCAGCCCCCCAGCCGGTTGGAGGAGATGACCTGGTGGACCGCCGAGCGCATCTCCTCACGGGTGTAGGGCAGCGGCATGTGGTACATCTCCGCCGAGCGCTCGAGGCGGGCGAGGTGGTCGCCGAGCCGGAAGACCGCCGTCCCCCCGTCCGCGTCGTACGACCGGATGCCCTCGAACACGCTGGTGCCGTAGTGGAGGCCGTGCGAGAGCACGTGCACCTTGGCGTCGGCCCAGTCGACGAGCACGCCGTTCATCCAGATCTTCTCGGCTTCCTGCATGCGGAGGGTTCCTTCGCGCGGGGTGGAGGCGTCTAGATTACCGGGCCGCTCCAGGACCGGAGGGCGGGCGCGGGCGGCGGGACGCCGGACCGTACCCCCGGCGGTAGACCATGACGGTGCGGACGAAGGTGATCACGATCACGCCGTCCTGGTTGTAGCCGCTGCTCCGGACGGTGACGATGCCCGCCTCCGGGCGCGACTCCGAGGCGCGCGCCGCCAGCACCTCCGACTCGGAGTAGATGGTGTCGCCCTCGTGGACCGGATGGGGCAGCCGCACCTCCTCCCAGCCCAGGTTGGCGATGACGTTCTCGGACACGTCCGTCACGCTCTGGCCGGTCACGAGGGCCAGCGTGAAGGTGGAGTCGACCAGGGGCCGGCCGAACTCGGTGCCCGCCGAGTAGTGACGGTCCACGTGGATCGGGGCGGTGTTCTGCGTGAGGAGGCTGAACCAGACGTTGTCCACCTCCAGCACGGTGCGCCCGAGCCGGTGGACGTAGACGTCGCCCACCGCGAAGTCCTCGAAGAAACGGCCCTGCCAGCCCGCCACCTCGGGCATCAGGCGGCCCCCAGCGCGGCCAGCAGCCCGTCCCCCACCTCCCGGGTGCCCGCGTCGCCGCCCAGGTCCGGGGTGCGCAGGCCGGCGGCGAGCACGGCGTCCACCGCGCCGTCGATGCGGTCGGCCGCGTCCGGGGCGTCCAGCGAGTAGCGCAGCATCATCGCCGCGGACAGGCAGGTGGCGATGGGGTTGGCGATCCCCCGGCCGGCGATGTCCGGAGCCGAGCCGTGCACCGGCTCGTAGAGCCCCAGCGCCCCGTGGCCGAGGCTGGCCGACGGCAGCATCCCGATGGAGCCGGTGATCTGGGCGGCCTCGTCGCTGAGGATGTCGCCGAACAGGTTCTCGGTGATGATGACGTCGAAGTCGGCGGGGCGGCTGAGGAGCTGCATGGCGGCATTGTCCACCAGCATGTGCTCCAGCTCGATGTCCGGGAAGTCCGCGGCCGTCACGATGACCTGCTCGCGCCAGAGGCGCGAGGTCTCGAGCACGTTGGCCTTGTCCACCGAGGTCACCTTCCCGCGCCGGCCGCCGGCCGCCCGGAAGCCCCACTCGGCCAGCCGGGCCACCTCCTGGACTGTGTAGACGCAGGTGTCGAAGGCCCGCTCGCCCTCACGGCCGCGCTCACCGAAGTAGAGCCCGCCGGTGAGCTCGCGCACCACGAGGAGGTCGGTGCCCTCGATGCGCTCCCGTCGAAGGGGGCTGGCGTCGTAGAGCACCGGCCACGGGCGCACGGGGCGCAGGTTGGCGTAGAGGCCGAGGCCGGACCGAAGGCCGAGCAGACCCTGCTCCGGTCGGGGCTCGTCGGGGTCCGTGGTGTCCCAGCGAGGGCCGCCCACCGCGCCGAGCAGCACCGCGTCCGAGGCGCGGCAGGCCTCGAGCACGTCGTCGGTGAGCGCCGTGCCGTGGGCGTCGATCGCGATGCCGCCCACCAGGTGCTCGTGCCAGTCGATCGCGAGGCCGTGGTCCGGAGCGATCGCGTCGACCACGCGACGCGCCTCCGCCACCACCTCGGGCCCGATCCCGTCCCCCGCCAGCACCGCCACCGACACCTCAGGCACCCGGTCCTCCCCGCTCGACGCCGCGCCGGGCGGGGAGGTTAGTGGACCCGGGGCGCCGGTCGCGCCTACTTGTGGAGCTGCCCCCGGATGGCGCCCCCGGGGAAGTCGGCCGTGTGGACGTTGACGTAGAAGGAGCCCGGCTTGCTCGCGATCTCGGAGATCACCGCCGCCGGGGCGGTCACGCAGCCGCTGGCGCTGCCCCCATTGCCCGACGCAGGCGGTCTGAGGCCCACGACGATCGGGCCCGCGACCCCGCGGGCGCCGCGGTGGATGTGCGCGGCGTTCGGCTTCTTGACGTTGTTGACGAGCAGGGCGAAGCAGACCTTGGTCGGGCTCGGGAAGAGGACGGCGGCGGCCCCCTTGCCATCCGAGTCCCCCTTGGTGGGCGCCTCGGCGGCGCCGGTCATCGAGGCGAAGAGCGGCCCCTTGGTGACGGCGTTGGACTGCGCCGCGAACGCCGGGACGATCGGCACGACGGCCAGGGCTCCGGCCGCCAGCGCCGCGCCGGCGATCGCGAGTGGACGACGACGGAACATGTCGCTCTCCAGTTCTCAGGCCCTCAGGGAAGGGCGTTGCCCGGACCCTCCCTGCCGGCGGTCCGGGCGTAAAGCGGGCCGGTTTGCGTCGGCGTACGCCGCGCCCGAAAAACGTGGGCCCGGCCGGACGCCAGATGCGGCCTGGCCGGCCGCATATGCGGACCGGCGTCACCGCCTTCGGCGGGGCGGGCCGCCGGGACAAGCCCAGCAACCCCCAACCCGCTTCGTAGCGCCCACCCCTCGGTCTCACCTCGGTTTGCGTCGGCGTACGCCGG
>JAXIPH010000292.1:0-4124 GCA_045403035.1 Thermoleophilia bacterium
GCTCCGCTCGGGATGACAAGTATGCGCTCGGGATGACACGTACCCGCTCGGGACGACTACACCTCCCCCAGCCGCGCCAGCCCCTGCTCGGCCTGCTGGATGAACGGCTTGAGGGCGGCGTCGGCGGTCTTCCACTGGGCGAGGACCTGCTGGTACTCCTGCCGCGCCTCCGCCCGGCGGCCGAGCTGCTCGTAGGCGGCGGCGCGGAGGAGGCGCACCCGGCCCAGCATGCCCCAGCGGGAGTCGAAGCCGCCGGTCCTGAGGGCCTGGGGCTCGAAGTCCCGCAGGGCGTTGAGTGTCCGGTCGTAGTCGCCGAGGAGGAAGTAGGCCTGCGCGGCCAGTGGCCGGTTGTAGAGACCGGAGGTCCACTTCGGCATCCCCCGCGGCACGGTGTCGGTCTCGGTGAGCATCCGGCGGGCGGCGGTGGAGTCGCCGTGGCTCAAGGCCAGCAGCGCTCGCACCTCGGGCGAGAGCGCCTCGCCGGTGAGCGCCCGGTACTCGACCAGCGCGGTGCTGTCCGCGCTCGGCCCGGTGAAGAGGCCGATCGCGGCCGACGCCCCGCTCTGGGCCAGGTGCTTTCTCGAGTCGGCCGCGGCCATCCGGCCGGCCTCGGCGGCGCTCTGCCAGACCTGGCGAAGCGAGGCCGCCGGCACGCCGACCCCCGCGTAGAGCTCGCCGAGCACCCACCTGCGCCAGCTCTCGTCCATCGGGTTGTCGGATCCGGCCGCGGGATGGTTGACCACCTCGCGCCGGACCTGGTCGGCCAGGTCGAGCGCCTTCGCCGCGTTGGCGAGGTCGCCCTGATAGGCGAAGACGTTCGCCGCGGCCGCGATGTCGAGGACGACGGTGGGAGCCCCCTGGTAAGGCCGGAAGTCCTGCGGCGCGACGGTATCCAGCGCGGTCCGAAGCTGCGCCGCCGCCCGGTCCACGTCGCCCGAGGCGAACCGGATGCGGGCTTCGACGAACGGCAGCTCGGGGTGCACCGGGGTCGTGTTGCGGAAGCGATCCACCTCGCCCAGCGCGGCGGCGTAGTTCCCCGACGCCAGATACGCGTCCACCATCGCGCCGTGCGCGCGCAGGGTGCCGGGCTGGGTGGCGACCCAGTTGCGCGCGGTAGTCAGCCCCGCCGCCCGGGCCCGGCCGATCGCGGCCCGGAGCGCGAGGCTGTCCACCAGAGGCCGGCCGTCCGGCGCGGCCGCGAGGGCGAACGAGTCGCTCGCCACCAGCGCGTAGGCGGGCTTCGCCTCGGCGGCCATACCGAGCATGTGCTGCACGTGATCGTAGGCGAGGGCGTAGTCGGGGTCGAGGTCGAGGGTGCGCCGGAAGGCGCGGATCGCCTGGGTGAACGCCGGGGCCTTGTTGGGTCCGGCGGTGTCGTGGAACCACGCCTCGCCGAGTCCATACCACGCGTCGGCGTCGCCGGCGTCGCGGGCGAGGAGACGCTGGTAGAGGTCCCGTGCCTCCCCGAACTCGCCTCCGATGAACGCCCGGTAGGCGTTGATGACGGTGCGGTCGTGCTCGGGGAGGTTGCCGGAGTGCGCGGTCGCCCGCACGATCGCGCGGTCGGCCACCGAATCGTCGATGCCGATCAACCAGCCGCGGGTGAGCGCGAGCTTGTAATAGGCGAGGCCGAAGGTGGTGTCGATCGCCAGGGCGCGGTTCAGGTTGCGCTCCGCCCCCGCCAGATCCCAGCGGTTGAGCTGGTCCACGCCCGCGAGATAGGCGCGGTACGCCTCGAGCGACTGGCTGGTGGACCGCGCGAGCCCGACCGGCAGGTCGGTCGGCGCTCCCGAGAGATCGAGCAGGTCCGCCGCGAGCCGGTCGAAGAGCGGGCGGGCATCTTCTCCGGTCCGGTCGTCCACCCGCGCGACGCTGACCCGGGTCCCGGTGGCGACGTCGTAGACCCGTGCCGCCAAGTGGAGCGAGTCGCCCGAGCGGGCGAAATCGCCCAGCACCACGGTCCACACCCCGGCCTCGCGCGCCAGCCGCCGCGCCAGGTCGAGGCCGATGTCCTCGCCGGGCTGGAGCTCATGGCGGCCCAGGAGGTCGTGCAGCCGCTCCTGGTCCACCACCGTGAGATCGTTCCACTGCGACAGGTTGAGCCCGAGCATGTTGACGCTGCCGTCGCGCATCCACTCCACGGCCGGGTCATTCCGCAGATTGTCGAACGGCAACACGAGGATGGAATGCCGGGGGTTCACCCCCACGGGGGGACCCTCGCTCCGGCGGGCGAGGCCGATGCTCGCACCCAGCGCGGCGAGCGCGACCGCGGCGGCGGCCACCACGGCGGTGCGACGATCGGCACGCTTCGCCGGCAGCGCCCGCTCGCCGATCACCGCCTGGCGCAGCTCCTCGCCGGTCTGCCAGCGCTCGCTCGGCTGTTTCTCCAGCGCCTTCATCACCGCGCCGGCCAGCGGCCGCGGGCAATCGAGCCGGACCCGCTCGATCGGGGCCGGGCGCTCGGCGATGTGCTTGGAGACCACGACCCGGTTGCTGCCCTGGAACGGCGGGTGGCCCGCCAGCATCTCGTAGGCGACCACACCCAGACCGTAGAGATCGCTCCGGCTGTCCACCTCTTCGCCGGCCGCCTGCTCCGGGCTCATGTAGCTCGGCGTGCCGACCGCGACCCCTTGCCCGGTGCTGGAGGCGCCGTCCGCCACCATCGCCCGGGCGATGCCGAAGTCGGCGAGGAGCGCGCGACCGCTGCCGCTCTCCAGCAGCACGTTCTCGGGCTTCACGTCCCGGTGCACCACGCCGGCGCGGCCGGCGGCGTCGAGCGCCGCGGCGAGATCGGCCACGATCCGCGTCACCTCGTCGACCGGCAGCTTCCCCTCCCGGCTCAGCCGCTGTCGCAGGCTCTCGCCCTCCACCTCGTCCATGACGTAGTAGAGGAGGCCCTGCGCGGTGCCGGCCGCGTGGACGGCGACGATGCTGGGATGGCGAAGCCGGGCGATGGTGCGCGCTTCGGCCAGGAAGCGGCGGCCGATGGAGGGATGCGCCGCGAGCTCGGGGTGGACGACCTTGATCGCCACCCGGCGATCGAGCGTGGTGTCGGTCGCGAGGAAGACGACCCCCATCCCTCCCCGCCCCAGCTCGCGCTCCAGCCGATACTGCGGCTCGAGCGCACCCTGGAGGGCCTCGAACGGATCGATCGTCTGGTCGCTCATGCTGGGACCGGTCGAGAAGACGGGTCAGGAATATACCGAGCCGGCGTCACGGTTGGATGCACTCCTGCCGAAATAAGTTGCGCCGGGCGGTGTTTCACGACGTTTCGGGTTGAACCCGGATTGACGTCTCAGGTTCATCCTCTTGCACCATCGCCTGGAGTTTCCCGTGCCCGTCACCCCCGATCTCCCGTCCACCACCGTGGCCGCGGTGCTGCTCCCCGGCGAGCGCCTCCGGGTGGATGCGGCCGGGAACGGATGTTTCGCGGTCGTCCACCGGGACTCGGTGCCCGATGCCGTCCGCGTGGTGCGGGAGCGGGCGGTGGACGCGGTGCTGCTGTCGGTGCACCGCTGTCCTCCCGATCAGGTCGAAGCGGTGCGGCATCTGGTGCATGAGTTCCCCGGGATCCCAACCGTGGCCCTGGTCTCCCAGCACGATTCGTCCTCCACCGAGATGCTGCTCCGGCTCGGCGCGTCGGGGGTGCAACAGGTGGTGGACGTCACCTCGCCGACCGGCTGGAGCCGGCTGCGTCAGGTGGTCGGCCAGCCGGCCACCCGGGCGGTCTCCCGGATCCAGGGGCCGATCCTGACGGTGCTGGCCGAAGCCCCCACCGACGCGCGGCTCTTCGTCGAGGCCATGATCCGCCTCGCGCCCGACACGCCCACGGTGACCGCGCTCGCCGAGCGGCTCTACGTCCGGCCGAGCACGCTGATGTCGCGGTTCGCGAGGGCCGGGCTTCCCTCGCCCAAGAACTATCTGTCGGCTGTCCGTCTGCTCCATGCCGCGTACCTCTTCGAGGCCTCCGGGCTCTCGGTCGCCGATGTCGCCTACCGGCTGGAGTACTCCTCGCCCCAGAGCTTCGGCCGGCACCTTCGCGCGATGCTGGGGGTCACCGCGCTCGAGTTCCGGCGGCGGTTTCCGTTTCCGTTGGCGATTGAGCGATTCGTGGAGTTGATGGT
>JAXIPH010000260.1:0-2218 GCA_045403035.1 Thermoleophilia bacterium
GTGATCAGGAGCCCCGTCAGCTCGGGCGCGCCGACGGCGGCGTTCAGCAGCAGCTTCTGCACCGCCACGCCGAACAGGAACGCGACGGGCAGGGTGAGCACCAGCGACAGCAACGGATCGATGCCGAGGTAGAAGAAGGACACCCACGTCAGGTAGGCGCCCATCATCACCATCTCGCCGTGGGCGGCGTTGATGATGCGCATCACCCCGAAGATCAGAGTGAGGCCCACGGCGAACATCGCGTAGACCCCGCCCTGCATGACACCGCCGATGACGACGGTGGCGAGGTTGCCCAGCCACGCCCCGGAGGCGTGCGCCGTGCCGGCCCAGGCGCCCACCACGAAAGGCAGGGCGTAGGCGCACGCGAGAAAGGCGCCGAGCAGGTACAGGCTGCGGACGTCGCTGCGCTCCATGGGTCAGAGCGGGGTCAGCGCGCGCGATGCCGGCCCGGAGCTACCGCTTGCTCCACTCCGGCATCGGCAGCTCGGGCTTGGCCTCGGCCCACTTGTCCGGCCATACCACGCGACGCTGGCCCTTGAGGATCTGGAAGGTGAGGCCCTCGGCGGCGTTCATGCCCTTGGCGTCCACCTTGTAGCGGCCGAAGACCGTCTGCACGTCGATCGTGGCCATGGCCTCGCGCAGCTTCTCGTTGTCGAAGGCGCCCGCCTTCTTGACCGCGGCCTCGGTCGCCTGCAGCGCCCCGTAGGTCGAGCCGGCGTGGTAGTTCGGCTTCTCGTTGAAGCGTTTCTCGTACGCCGCGATGTACTCCTCCATGCCCGGGTGCTTGAGGATCTTGGGCAGCGGCTCCCACTGGCTGAAGCCCAGGACGTACTCGGCCGTGTTGCCGAGCTGCTCGGGGAAGTTCGGCAGCCCCGGCCCGACCGTGCTCGAGTACAGCTTGAAGTTCATGTTCTGCTCGCGCATCTGGCGGAGCTGGGCGGCGGAGTCCGCGAAGTAGCTGTTGGAGAAGACCGCCTCGGCGCCGGCCGCCTTGATCTTCTGGAGCAGCGCGGTGAAGTCGGACTGCTTCTGCGGGTAGTTCTCCTCGACCACGATCTCGATGCCGAGCTGCTTGGCCCAGTCCCTGGCGCCCTTGCCCGACTGGCGGGGAAAGAGGCTGTCCTCGCCGATGACGGCGGCCTTCTTCACCCCGATCTGCTTGGCCAGGTGCACGGCGCCCTTCTGGTAGTCCTCGGCGACAGCGACGATGTTGAAGATGTAGCGCCGCCCCTTCTCCCAGATGGGGCTCGCCGCCGCTCCGTAGGCGATGAACGGCATCTTGTAGCGCTCGGTGACGTTGGCGACCGCCTCGGTGATGCCGCTCGAGTAGGGACCGAGAACCAGGTCGACCTTGTCCTCGGTGATCAGCTTCTCGTAGAGCTTGATCGCGGACTGCGTGTCGGACTTGTCGTCGAGCAGGATGAGCCGGATCTTGTGGCCCAGGAGGCCGCCGCGGGCATTGACCTCGTCGACCCACAGCTTGATCGAGTTGACCTGGCGACCCGCCGGCTCGGCGTAGCGTCCGGTCTGGGAGATCGCGCCGCCAACCAGCGCCTCGTTGTTCGGGCGGTGGTTGGCCCAGGCCGGGGCGGCGCCGGCCAGGAGCAGCACTACCAGCGCGCCCGCGAGAGTCCGGATCGCCGTCATAAGCATTCCCTCGATGGTTGGAGGTCGGCTACTTGAGGCGCGGGTCGAGCGCATCGCGCAGGCCGTCGCCGAAGAGGTTGAAGCCGAGCACGGTGACGAAGATGGCGAGGCCCGGGAAGAGCGACAGCCAGGCGTTGGCCTGGATGAAGGAGATGTTGGCCTTGAGGTCCCAGCCCCAGCTCGGCGTCGGCGGCTGGGTGCCCAGCCCGAGGAAGGAGAGCGTGGCCTCCACGATGATGGAGGTCGCGATGCCGAGCGTGGTGGTCACGATGATGGGCGCCAGGCAGTTGGGCAGGACGTGACGAAAGATGATCGAGTGATCGCGCGCGCCGAGGGCGCGGCAGGCCTCGATGTATTCCTTCTCCTTGACGGAGAGCACGCTGCCGCGCACCAGGCGGGCGTATATCGGGATCCGCACGATGGCGATGGCGCCGGTCACCTTCATGGTGCCGATCAGCCCCGCGGTGGGCGTGAAGATGACCATCAGGATGATGGCGAGCAGGTAGATCGGGAAGGCGAGGATCAGGTCCATGAACCGCATCACCAGGCTGTCGACACGGCCCCCGTGGTA
>JAXIPH010000274.1:0-4456 GCA_045403035.1 Thermoleophilia bacterium
CCGACGCGCTGGCCTGGGGGGCCGCCGCCCCCTTCGCGGCCGTGATGATCGGCATCTCGGCCATCCCGACGTACCTGCTGATCCGCCGGCTGGACGCGTTCGCGGGGTCCGTGTGACCTGAGCCGCCCGTCCGGCGGCCGCAGCCCGCTATCGTCGCGCCGGTGACCGGAGGCCCGAGCCGATGGGGCGGACGCCGGATGGTGATGGCGCTGCTCGTCGCGGTCGTCGTGGTGCCGACGGTGCTGGCGGCGGCGGCCGGGCGAGGGTTCCAGCGGCCCTCCCCGACGGCGCAGGGACGCTTCCCGGATCCGCCCGCGGTCGACCGGGCCACGGTGTGGGCGGTGGGGGACGGGGCGAAGCACTCGAAGGCCACGCTCGCCGTGGCACGGCTGATCGAGCGAGCGCGCCCGACGCGCTTCCTCTACCTGGGAGACGTGTACGAGCGGGGGGACGCCGCGGACTTCGCCGCGAACTACGAGACGGTGTACGGATCGATGCGCGGCATCACGCTCCCCACGCCGGGCAACCACGAGTGGGGCCGGCACACCGTGGGTTACGACCCCTACTGGTCCCGCGTCGCCCGCGGCCGGCCGCCGCCCTACTACGACGTCTCGCTCGCCGGCTGGCAGATCATCAGCCTCAACTCGGAGATGGATCACGCCACCGGCTCGGCGCAGGTCCGCTGGTTGCGCCGCGAGGTCGCCGGCCCGGGCTCCTGCCGCATCGTCTTCTGGCACCGGCCCCGCTACAGCGCCGGCACGCACGGCGACCAGCCCGACATCCAGCCGTTCTGGGACGCCCTCATCGGGCGCGCCGTGCTGGTGCTGAACGGCCACGACCACGACATGCAGCGCCTGCACCCGCACCGCGGGATCACCGAGATCGTGTCCGGGGCGGGCGGGCGCAGCCATTACGGGGTCGACCCCGACCGGCGTGTGGCGTTCTCGGACGACGAGCAGTACGGGGCCCTGCGGCTGCGCCTGCAGCCCGGGGTCGCCCGCTACGCCTTCGTCAGCGCGGCCGGGCGCGTGCTCGATTCCGGCGTCACGCGCTGCCGCATGCCACCATCGCGGCCGTGAACCTGCGCATCGGCCTCGTCGCGGTCCTGACCCTGGCCCTCGCGCTCACCATCGGCTGCGCCGGCGGCAGCGCGGCGGCCCCGGGTGACCGGTTCGACGCCGAGCGCGCCTTCGCCGACCTGCGCGCGCAGGTGGCCCTGGGACCGCGCCCGGCCGGCTCGGCCGCGTCGCGGCGCCTGGCCGAGCGCCTGCGCGCGCAGATCCCCGGTGGCCGCTTCGAGAGCGTGCCCGGCGGGCTGCGCAACGTGGTCGGCCGCCTGCAGGGTCGCGGCAAGGCGATCCTCGTGGGCGCGCACTACGACACCAAGGACATCCCCGGCTTCGTCGGCGCCAACGACGGGGCCTCGGGAACGGCCACGGTGCTCGAGCTGGCGCGCGCCCTGCGCCCGGGGCGCCGCGCCTGCGACCGAGAGATCCGCTTCGTCTTCTTCGACGGTGAGGAGAGCCCGCGCGGCTCCGACGACTTCCTGCGCGACGGCCTGCGCGGCAGCCGCGCCCACGCGCGGGCGCACGCCGGTGAGCTCTCGGCCGTCGTGGTCGTGGACTTCGTGGGCGACAGGCACCTGTCGATCCCGCGCGAGGCGAGCTCCGACCCCGCCCTCTGGCAGCTCCTGCGGGCGGGCGCCGAGCGGACGGGCACGATCCGGGCCTTCCCCCCCCGCGTGGCCGGGACGGTCCTCGACGATCACACCCCGTTCCAGGAGGCCGGGATCCGCTCCATCGACCTCATCGACTTCACCTATCCGTACTTCCACCGCCCCACGGACACGCTCGACAAGGTCTCGGCCGCCAGCCTCGACGCCGCGGGCGAGGCGCTCGTGGAGATGTTGCAACATCTGGCTCGACAAACGTGTCGTTCCGGTTAACGATCGTGCGCTCGCATGTCGCCGACCGTCCGCCGATCACTCGCCGTCTGCGGCATCCTGGCTCCCGCCGTGTTCGGGGGCGCCGCGATCGCGGGGGCCTCCGCGCAGGGAGGCTATGACAGCCGACGGGAGGACCTGAGCGCCCTCGCGGCGCTCGATGCCCGCCACGGCTGGATCATGATCGCCGGGACGATCGCGCTGGGAGCGCTCATCGCCTGCCTCGCGTTCGCGGTCGGCGGCGGGCGGCCATGGACCCTGGCCGCCGCGCCCCTCCTGACCGCGGGCATCGCGACGGCCG
The DNA here is from genome assembly GCA_045403035.1 of Thermoleophilia bacterium. Lineage (GTDB taxonomy): Bacteria > Actinomycetota > Thermoleophilia > Miltoncostaeales > Miltoncostaeaceae > CAVXDY01. Next base: position 2,244 of record JAXIPH010000274.1, read on the forward strand.
CGGCCGGCATGCTGCGGATCGACTGCTCGGAGCAGGTGGACGCCGGCTGCGAGGCGCGCTCGGCGGCTGGGCAGCTGTCGTGGCACGACAACGCTCACAACGTCATGGCGGCTCTCATCGTCCTGGCCTTCGCGATGGCGCCCCTGGCCGCCGCGGTTCACCTGCGCGGAACGCCCGGCGGCCGGCGCCTTGCGATCGCCTCGCTCATGACCTCGGTGGCCGTTGCCCTGCTGGCGGCCGTCTACTTCTGGGGGCCGCTGCCGGCCTGGAGCGGCATGGTGGAGCGGGTGATCGCCGCGGTTGCGCTGGGGTGGGTGGCGGCGGTGGGCGTGCGCGTGCTCCGCCGGGGGTCGCTGGCGACGGGACGGGCCCGCGGTCCAGTGTGAAGGCCTGTCACCTGGCCGCGCGTCCGATTCCATTCCCTGGGGCCGGCGGCTAGCGTCACCAGCGTGGAGTCCCGCCCCTCCTCCAACGGGACCGAGGACGACTACGACCTGATCGCCATCGGCTCGGGTCCGGGGGGTCAGCGCGCCGCGATCCAGGCCGCCAAGCTCGACAAGCGCGTCGCGGTGGTGGAGCGCACCTCGGGCGTCGGAGGGGTGTGCGTGCGCACGGGGACCATCCCCTCGAAGACCCTGCGCGAGGCCGCGATGGCGCTCAGCGGCTACCGCGACCGCGGCTTCTACGGCTCGTCGCACACCGTGAAGCAGCACATCGGCATGGACGACCTGACCTTCCGCGCCGACCAGGTGGTGCGCAACGAGACCGACGTGGTGCGCCATCAGCTGGTGCGCAACGGCATCGACCTCTACTCGGGCAGCGCGTCGTTCGTCGATCCGCACACGCTCGTCGTGGACGGCGCGGTGGGCCATGGCCGCCAGACCCTCCGGGCCGGCACGATCGTGATCGCGACCGGCACCACGGCCACGCGCGACGACCACATCCCCTTCGACGGCCGCCGGATCATCACGAGCGACGATGCCGTCACCCTCGACCGGCTCCCGCGGACCCTCGCGGTGGTGGGGGCGGGCGTGATCGGCCTCGAGTACGCCGCCATGTTCGCCTCCCTCGGGGTGCGCGTGACGCTCATCGACAAGCGGCCGCGCCTGCTGCCGTTCATCGACGCCGAGATCATGGACGCCCTGGCCTTCCACCTGCGGCGCAGCCGCATGACCCTGTGGCTGGGCGAGGAGGTCGGCGGGGTCGACCTGGACCCCGAGGACACCGGCAAGGTGCGGATCCACCTCGCGAGCGGCAAGCACATCGTGGCCGAGAAGGCGCTCTACTCCATCGGCCGCACCGGAGCCACCGAGAGCCTCAACCTGGAGGCCGCCGGCCTTGCGGCCGACGAGCGGGGGCGCCTGCAGGTCAACGACCGCTACCAGACGGCCGTCCCGCACATCTTCGCGGTGGGGGACGTGATCGGGTTTCCCAGCCTCGCCTCGACCTCGCACGAGCAGGGGCGCCTGGCCGCCTGCCATGCGTTCGGGATCTCCGCCCGCAGCGTCCCGACGCTGGTGCCCTACGCCATCTACACGATCCCCGAGATCTCGACGGTCGGGCGCACCGAGGAGGAGCTCACCCGCGACGGCGTCCCCTACGAGGTGGGCAAGGCCCAGTACCACGAGATCGCCCGCGGGCAGATCATCGGCGACCGCACCGGGCTGCTGAAGCTGATCTTCCACTGGGAGACCCACCACCTGCTGGGCGTCCACATCATCGGGGAGGGCGCGAGCGAGCTGATCCACATCGGCCAGGCGGTGATGGCCTACGGGGGCCTGGTGGAGCACTTCGTCGAGGCGGTCTTCAACTACCCGACGCTCGCCGAGTGCTACAAGACCGCGGCCCTGGACGGGCTCAACCGGCTCGGCTCCTGGCAGACCGCGCCCGCGGTGCTCCCGGCTCCGGGCGAGGTCGCCCCCTAGACCGGCGGCGGCCGTGTGCCCGCCGCCGCCGCCCTCCGGTGTCCCTAGGGCTGGATCTTGCGAGCGTGATCCCCAGGCCCTTGCTCACAGCGCCCGCGGTGTTCAGCGTCACGATCGAGGCCGTGGTCTTGGTGGAGCTGAGCACCCACCCCACGCTCGCTGAACGGGACAAGACGGCCGCCCGGCCCTCGGCGATTCCGGTCAGCTCGCCTGCGGGCCCAGGAGGCGCCCTTCGAGCACGGTGACGGCGTGGCCGGCGACGCGCACCCGGTCGCCGCGCGGCTCCAC
>JAXIPH010000122.1:0-13723 GCA_045403035.1 Thermoleophilia bacterium
TCGAGGATCGACGCCACGCTCCGGCCCCGGACGCAGATGACGAACGGGAACCCGAAGCGCTCGCGATAGGCGTCGTTCAGCCGGGTGAGGTGGGCCAGGTCCCGGGGCGTCAGGCGGTCGAGGCCCGCCGACGCCTGCTCGCCGGCGGACTCCGGCGTCAGCTCGCCGGCGAGGGCGGCCCGGCCGGCCAGGTCGGGGTGCGCGCGGATCAGGGCCAGCTGATCCTCGGCTGCGGCCTCGCGCACCACGCGCGCGAAGGCCTCGGCCATGGCCTGCCGGTCGGCGAACGGGCCCAGGTCGAAGGCGCGCTCGGCCACCCATGGGGAGCCCTCGGCGACGTGGCCCAGGCGATCGACGAAGCCCGCCCGGTCCGCGCCGTCGCTCACTCGACTCCGGCGACGTCGGACGGGCGCAGCGGCACCCGCGGGAGCGCCCGTCCCGTGGCGTCGCGCACGGCCGCCACGAGGGCGGGGGTGGACGCGATGGTGGGCATCTCGCCCACCCCGTTGACGCCGTAGGGGGCGTGCGGGTGCGGGGTCTCGCTGATGCTCATCCGCACCGGGGGCATGTCGAGCACCGTCGGCATGAGGTAGTCGGTGAACGAGGCGTTCCTGACGCGCCCGTCGCGCATCTGGATCTCCTCCATCAGCGCCAGGCCCAGCCCCTGGGCGATCCCGCCCTGGATCTGGCCCTCGAGGGCCAGGGGGTTGATGACGCGGCCGACGTCCTGGGTGGTGGCGATCTCCACGGCCCGCACCAGGCCCAGCTCGGTATCGACGTCGCACACCGCGCGGTGGGCCGCGAACGCGACCGCCACGAGCGAGTCGCCCTGCCCGGTCTCGGGGTCGAGCGGCTGCGTCGCCCGGTGGCGGTAGACGGCGGTCTCGTCGATGGGGTCGTCGGCCAAGAGGACCTCGAGGGGTGCGTCCGCCCCGCCCGCGCGCTCGCGCAGCCGCTGGGCCACCTGGAGGCACGCCAAGCGCACCGCCCCTCCGCCCATCCAGGTCTGGCGCGACGCCGAGGTGGAGCCCGCCGAGCCCACCGCGGTGTCGGCGGGCAGCATCCGCACGCGCGCCACATCCAGCTCGGTGCGCGCGATCTGCTCCATCACGGTCACCAGGCCCTGTCCCACCTCGGCGGCGGCGCTGTGGATCTCCACCACCGGTCCCTCCCCGTCCAGCGACAGGCGCACGCGCGCGGTGGAGTAGTCGTCGAAGCCCTCGGCGAAGCCGATGTTCTTGAAGCCCACCGCGAACCCCACGCCGCGCCGCGTGCCCTCGCCGTGGGTGGAGTTGGAGACCCCGCCGGGCATCTCACGCAGGTCCACCGGGGTGCTGGGCGCCTCGTGCGGCAGCGGCATGGCGCGCAGCTCCTCCAGCAGCTCGCGCACCGGGGCGGGCCCGTCCACGACCTGGCCCGTCGGCAGCCGCGTCCCGGTGGCCATGGCGTTCCGCAGGCGGATCTCCACCGGGTCGAGCCCGAGCTCGGCCGCGAGCCGGTCCATCTGGGACTCGTGGGCGAAGGCCACCTGGACGGCCCCAAAGCCGCGCATGGCGCCGCAGGGCGGGTTGTTGGTGTAGGCGACCAGCGCGTCGATGCGCGCGTTGGGGACGTCGTAGGGGCCGCAGGCGAAGGTCGCGCTGTTGGCCACGACCGCGGTGCTGCTGGACGCGTAGGCCCCGCCGTCGAGCACGATCCGGGCGCGCACGTAGACGAGGCGCCCGGCGCGGGTGGCGCCGTGCTCGTACTCCATCCGGGCCGGGTGCCGGTGCACGTGCCCGAAGAACGACTCCTCGCGCGAGTAGACCATCTTCACCGGGCGCCCGGTGTGCAGGGCGAGCATGGCCACGTGCACCTGCATCGACAGGTCCTCGCGCCCCCCGAAGGCCCCGCCCACGCCCGCCAGGTGCAGCCGCGTCAACTCCGGCGGCAGGCCGAGGCTGGCGGCCACCTGACCCTGGTCCACGTGCAGCCACTGGGTGGCGATGTAGAGGTCGATCCCGCCGTCCTGAGCCGGCACGGCGAGGGCCGACTCGGGCCCGAGGAACGCCTGGTCCTGCATGCCCATCTCGTAGTCGGCGCGCACGACGACCTCGGCCGTGGCGTCGGGGTCGCCGTGGCGCACCCTCACGTGGCGCAGCAGGTTGCCGCCCGGGTGCAGCGGGGCCGCGCCGGGCGCGAGGGCGGCCTCGGTGTCGGTCAGCGCCGGGGTGGGCGCGTAGTCGACCTCGATGCGCTCCGCCGCGCGCCGGGCGGTCTCGGGATGGTCGGCGGCCACGATCGCCACCGGCTCCCCCTCGTAGCGCACGCGCTCGGAGGCGAGCACCGGCTGGTCGGGGATCTCCATGCCGTACGCCGGGCGGCCGGGGACGTCGGAGTGGATGAGCACGGCCCGCACGCCCGACACGGTCAGCGCCTGCGTGACGTCGATGCCGTGGATGGCGGCGCTCGGGTGGGGGCTGCGCAGGGTGGCGCCCCACAGCATCCCGTCGGCCTGGAGGTCGGACGAGTAGGCGAAGTCCCCGCGCACCTTCGGGACGCCGTCCGCGCGCAGGACGCTCTCGCCGATGCGCCCGCGCTGGAGGACCCGGGTGGTGCTCATGCCAGTATCGCGCTCGCCGCCGCGGCCCCGCGGGCGATCTCGTCGAGGTCGGCGGTCACGAGGCGCCCGCCCTCCACCACCGTCCGCCCGTTCACGAGCAGCCCCTCGGCCTGGCGCGGCGGCCCCAGCACCAGGGCCGCCACCGGGTCGGCCAGCCCGGCGTGGCCCGCGCCGTCGATGCGCCAGAGGGCGATGTCGGCGAGCTTGCCCGGCTCCAGCGAGCCGATCTCGTCCTCCCGCCCCAGGCAGCGGGCGCCGTGGATGGTGCCGAGCGCAAGCGCCTCGCGGACGGTCATGGCCCCCGCCCCGCCGCGCAGGCGCGCCACCAGCAGCGCCTCGCGCACCTCCACGGCCAGCTCGCCCGACTCGTTGGACGCGGCCCCGTCGACGCCGAGCCCGACCGCGACGCCCGCGGCCGCGAGGTCGGCGGCGGGGGCGATGCCGGCCCCGAGCCGCGCGTTGGACGACGGGCAGTGGGCCACCGAGGTGCCGGTGGCGGCGAACCGCAGGATCTCGTCGGGGGACAGGTGGACGCAGTGCGCCAGCCAGACGTCCGGGCCCAGCCAGTCGAGGTCGTCGAGGTACTCGACCGGCCGTACCCCGAAGCGCTCGACGCAGTAGGCCTCCTCCTCGACGGTCTCGGCCAGGTGGGTGTGCAGCCGCACCCCGCGCCGGCGCGCGAGCTCGGCCGCCTCGCTCATGAGCTCCCGCGTGACCGAGAAGGGGGAGCACGGCGCCACGGCGATGCGCAGCATCGACTCGGGGCCCGGGTCGTGCCACCGGTCGATCGCGGCCTCCGTCTCGATCAGGACGGTGTCGCGGTCCTCCACGACCTCGTCGGGCGGCAGGCCACCGTCCGACGCCCCCAGGTCCATCGAGCCGCGGCCGGGGTGGAAGCGTAGGCCCAGCTCCGCCGCGGCGCGGATCGCCGCCGCCAACAGGTCGCCGCCGGCGCGGGGGAAGAGGTAGTGGTGGTCCGTGCTCGTGGCGCATCCCGACAGGGCCAGCGCCGCCAGCCCCGCCCGGGCCGAGCGGTAGGTGATCTCCTCGTCGATCAGCGCCCACCGCGGATACAGCGACGTGAGCCAGCCGAAGAGGTTCTCGTCCTGCGCCATGCCGCGCGTGGCCCACTGGTAGAGGTGGTGGTGGCAGTTGATGAGCCCCGGCGTGGCGAGCAGGCCCCGCCCGTCGATGCGCCGCACCCCCTCGGGGGCGGGTGGGGGAGCGCCGCCGCCCAGGGCGGCGACGCGCGGTCCGTCCGTCAGGATCCAGCCCTCGGCGTGCTCGGTGCCGACGGCGTCCACGGCGGCCACCGCGCACCCCTCGATCAGTACGCCCCCGCTCATTCGAGGCCGCGGGCGGACGCCAGCCGCACGGCGTCGAGGATCTTCTCGTAGCCCGTGCAGCGGCAGAGGTTGCCCGCGAGCGCCTCGCGGATCTCGGCGTCTCCGGGAGAGGGGACGCGCCGCAGCAGGTCCTCGGTGGCGATGATGAGGCCCGGCGTGCAGACCCCGCACTGCACCGCCCCGGTGTCGACGAACGCCTGCTGCACGGCGCTCAGCTCCCCCTCGGGCGCCAGGCCCTCCACGGTGCGCACCCTGCGCCCGTCGGCCTGCCGGGCGAGCACGAGGCAGCTGCACACGAGCACCTCGTCCAGCATCACCGAGCACGAGCCGCACTCCCCCTGCTCGCAGGCGTTCTTTGCCCCCGGCAGGCCGAGCCGCTCGCGCAGGAGGTACATCAGGCTCTCGCCCTCCCAGCCCTCGGCCACCTCGTGAACGACCCCGTTGATCGTCAGGGTGCGCCTCACGCGCGGTGCTCCTCCCAGCACCAGGCGAGCGTTCGGCGCCCCAGCACGGCCAGGGCGTGGCGGCGGTAGGCGGCGCTGCCGCGGACGTCGTCGATCGGGCGCGCGGCGGCGCCGACGAGCTCCCCGAAGCGGGCGAGCTCGGAGTCGGACAGCGGGGCCCGGCTCTCCCAGCGGTCGCCCTCGTCCAGGACGCCCTGCAGGAAGGCCTCGGCCTTGCCCGCCCGGACCACCGTGGGAGCGGCCGAGCCGATGGCGGTGCCCACCGTGCGGGCCTCGGGGTCGAGCGCGATCGCGAACGAGCACACGGCGATGACCATTGCGTTGCGCGGGCCCACCTTGGCGAACTGCTGGGGGCCGCGCGCGGCGGGGACGCGGACCGCCGTGATGAGCTCGTCGTCGCCGAGCACGTTCGCCTTCGGGCCGGTGCAGAACCCGTCCAGCGGCACCGAGCGGGCGCGTGAGGCCGAGGCGACCTCCACCCGGGCGCCGCAGGCCACCAGCGGCGGCAGGAGGTCGCCGGCGGGGGAGGAGGTGGCCACGTTTCCCCCCAGCGTCCCCCGGTTGCGGATCTGCGGGGAGCCGACGGTGCGCGCCGCGATCGCCAGCCCCGGCGCCGGGCCGGCGAGCTCCTCCACCATGCGGGTGCAGGTCACGCCCGCGCCGATCACGAGCTCGTCGCCGTCGAGGTGCCAGTCCTCGAGCTCGCGAACCCGGTTGAGATCCATCATCCGGGCCGGCCGTCGCCGGTCGAAGTTCAGCTCCACCATCAGGTCGGTCCCGCCCGCGATGGGCAGCACGCCCGGGTGCTCGGCACGCCCGGCGAGAGCGTCCGGCAGGTCGTGTGGCTGTAGGGTGGCCTCCAAGCCCAGGAGGATACGACGGACCGCGCCTCCTTTCAGGGTTAGCACCGTGGTTCGGCGGGGACCGATGCGGGAGGATCGCGCCCATGTCGCGCGGGCTCCGACCGATCCCCGTCATCCTGTTCGCCGCCGCGCTGGCCGCGGTGACCACGGCCGGCATCGCCGCCGCGCTCGCCTCGGGCCGCGACGTCCCCGACGAGCTGCCTCCCGGGGCCGTCGGATTCCTCGCCCTGGCGGTCCTCGCACCGGCCGGGGTCGGCCTCTTCGTCGCCCTCCGGCGCCCCGGCAACCGGGTCGCCTGGATCCTGCTGGCCGGCCCGTTGTCGGTCGGTGTCGTCTTTGCGGGCAACTCCCTGGCGCGACTCTGGCTGAGCGAGGACCCCGGCTCGTCGGACGGCGCATGGGCCCAGCTCGTCGCCTCCCTGTGGCCGGTGATCTTCGCGTGGCCGGTGGCCCTGGCGTTCGTCTTCCCGGACGGGCGGCTGCCGTCCCGCCGGTGGCGCTGGCCGTGGTTCATCGCCGTCGGATCGTTCGGCGGCGCCCTCCTCCTGTTGACGCAGGCCGATCCGATCGAGGGCGACTACGGCGACGTCCCGAACCCGCTGCCCGCCACGATCGACCAGGGGGTCGGCGAGGCGCTCTTCTGGATCTGCTGGGCCGGCATCCTCGTGTCGCTCGCGTCCGCGACCCTGGCCCTGCGGGCGCGCTACAAGGCCGGCGGCCCGCAGGAGCGCCGCCAGGTGCTGTGGCTCGCCTACGGCGCGATCCTGCTGCCGCTCTGGCTCGGGGGCGGCTCGCTCATCTCCCTGGTGTTCGGGTCGTTCAACGAGGTCATCGATGGCGTCGGCCTGCTCGTGATCCAGGTCTGGCCGGCGGTCGCGGTCGCGATCGCGGTGACGCGCCACGGCCTGTACGAGATCGACCGGGTCCTCAACCGGACCCTCGTCTACGCCGTCCTCACGGCGCTGCTGGCCGGGACGTACGCGCTCGTGGCGCTCGGCGTCGGCACCGTCGTCGGCGGGTCGTCCCTCACGGCGTCGATCGCGACGCTGTCCGCCGCGCTGCTGTTCCTCCCGCTCCGCCGCCGCGTGCAGGCGGTCGTCGACCGGCGCTTCGCGCGGCGACGGGTGGAGGCGACGCGCCTGCTGCGCGACTACCTGGAGCAGGTGCGCGAGGGGCACGCCGAGCCGGAGGACATCGGCGAGGCCGTGGCACTCGCCCTCGGCGACCCGGGGGCCGAGATCGTGTTCCGCCTTCCCGAGAGCGACGCCTATGCCGACGAGACCGGACGACTGCTTGACGGGCTGCCGGACGACGGACGGGCGCGCGCCGTCATCGGCCGCGACGACCGCGAGCTCGGCGTCCTGCTCCACTCCGCCCACCCGGCGCCGGAGCCGGACCTGCTCCGGGCCGTGCAGGACGAGGCGGTGGTGCCGGTCGAGCTGGCGCGCCTGCGGGTGGAGCTGCGCCTGCAGCTCGCCGAGGTGGAGTCCTCGCGCGCCCGCATCGCGCAGGCGGGCTACGCCGAGCGGCGCCGGATCGAGCGCGACCTGCACGACGGCGCCCAGCAGCGCCTGGTGACGCTCGGCATCGTCCTTCGCCGCCTGCAGCGCTCGCTTCCGGACGAGGCGCGCGTCCTCGTACCGGCCCTCGACGCGGCGGTGGACGAGGTGGCCGGGGCGATCACGGACCTCCGTACGATCGCCGCCGGGGTGCGGCCCCCGCGCCTCGACGAGGGGCTCGCGGCCGCTCTCGCCGACCTCGCCCGTGGCGCCGCGGTACCCGTGGAGGTGGCGGCCACCCCGCGTCGTGCGCCGCCCGAGGTCGAGGCGGCCGCGTACTTCGTCGCCTGCGAGGCGCTCACCAACGCCGTCAAGCACGCAGATGCCAGCCGCGTCGTCGTCGAGACCGCGCGCGAGAACGGGATGCTGCGCATGACGGTCTCCGACGACGGCGTCGGCGGCGCGGCGGCGTCCACCGGGACGGGCCTGTCGGGCATGCACGACCGGGTCGCCGCGCACGGCGGCACACTCGCCATCGACAGCCCGCCCGGAGCCGGGACGCGCATCCAGGTGGTCTTGCCATGCGGGTCGTGATCGCCGAGGACACGGTGCTCCTGCGCGAGGGTCTCGCGGGGCTGCTCGAGGACGCCGGGCACGAGGTCGTCGGCAAGGCGGGAGAAGCGGAGACGCTCCTCGCGCTGGTCGGCGAGCACGCTCCGGACCTCGCCGTCGTCGACGTGCGCATGCCGCCCGGCTACGACGACGAGGGCCTGCTGGCGGCGGCACAGATCCGCGCCTCCCACCCGGACACCGCCGTCCTGATGCTCTCCCAGCACATCGAGACCCGCCACGTCGCCGACCTCGTGGCGGCCGGAGGGGGCTTCGGCTACCTCCTGAAGGACCGTGTGTTGGACGTGGACGACTTCCTCGACGCCGCCCGGCGCGTTGCCGAGGGCGGGTCGGCGCTCGACCCACAGGTCGTGGCGCCCCTGTTGGGCGGCGGGGCGCGCCGCGAGCCGAGCGCGCTCGACGCCCTCTCCCCACGTGAGCGCGAGGTGCTGTCGCTGATGGCCGAGGGCCGCACCAACGCCGGCATCGCGCAGCGTCTCTGGCTCACCGACAAGACGGTCGAGACCCACGTCCGCGCGATCCTGATGAAGCTCGGGCTGCCCGTCAGCAGCGATGACCACCGCAGGGTGCTCGCGGTGCTCACCTATCTGGGCGCCCCCTAAGGGCCAGCCCTGAGCCGGAGCCCCCCGAGGACCGGGGCTGGCCCGGATGTGGGGCCATGGGGGTGCGGCATAGCGTCGCCCCATGCCCATCTCAGCGAAGCACCTCATCCGCATCATGCTCGCCGCCGGCGTCGCCGCCGGTCTCTGCGCCGCCCTGATCCTCGCCTCCACCGGCGAGGCGGCCGGAGGAAAGACCCAGACCCTGCGTTTCTTCGAACAGCCCGTCTCGCTCACCCTCACCCGGGCCGACGGCACCGTCGTGCGGCGCGCCCCCTATCCGGAGGCGAAGGCCGGCGACGTCCTCGACATCGCGTCGCTCGCCTACGCCGGCAACCACGCGAAGCACGCCAAGAAGGCCAGCGCGTCCAGCCACCTGCGCTGCACCTTCGTCGCAGCCGGTCCGCCCGACTGCGAGAGCCACGTCGCCCTCGGCTCGTCGATGCTGGTCTTTGAGGGGAACACCATCGTCTTCGGCACCGGCAGGTACCTCGGGGCGACCGGACGGGTCGTGTCCAGCAAGGACCTCCCCAACAACGCCAGCGACATCGTGGTCCGGATCACCCGCAGGTAGACCGCGTACACCGGCACCCTCTCGGCTACGGTTCGGGAGGGTGCCCGACTACGCCATCACATACGGGAAGACCGCGGTGCCGGTCTATCGGCATGGCGCGACCGCCCTCACCGGGCTGCGATCGATCCCGGAGTCGCCCGTCACGGGCCGGGACAACGCCCTCTTCGCCGCGCGCGTGACGGTGGAGGTCTTCGGCGACAACTTCCTGCCCTCCTACACCGAGGGCGACAACTCGATGGTGGTCGCGACCGACAGCATCAAGAACCTGGTGCTGCGCGAGAGCGGCTCGTGGACCGGGGCCACACTGGAGAGCCTGCTCCACCACCTGGGCGGGCTCCTCCTCGGCGGATACCCCCAGATGCAGTCGCTGCGGATGCACGGCGACGAGGTGCGGTTCGACCCGGCGGGCTCGCGGGGGGTGCTGCTCGCGCGGGCGCCGGGGGACCACTCCGCGGCCGACATGCGGCTGGAGCGGGAGGGCGACGGGGTGCGGATCACCGACCTGGCCGGCGCCCGCCGGGCGATGGACCTCCTCAAGCTCACGGGGAGCGCGTTCACCGCGTTCGTGCGGGACGGCTACACGACGCTCCCGGATCGCCGTGACCGGCCGCTCCGGGTGGGCCTGGACGTGGCGTGGCGCTACACCGTCCCGGCCGACGCGCTCGGCGCGGCGCCGGAGCGCTACGTGGCCGGCGAGCAGGTGCGCGACGTGTGCGCCGACGTCTTCGACGGCTTCGTGAGCGAGTCGATCCAGCACCTGGTGCACGAGATGGGCGCCCGGCTGCTGGAGCGGTTCCCCGAGCTCGCGGAGGTCTCCTTCGAGGGGCGCAACCTGACCCGCGACCCTGTGGTCGAGGGGGTCTACACCGACCCCTTCCCGGCTCACGGGACCATCACCCTCGCGATGCGCCGCTGACCGCGTGGCCGGACGCATCACCACCCACGTGCTCGACACCGCTCGCGGCCGGCCCGCCGCCGGGATCCCCGTGACCCTCCGGCGCGAGGGGCAGGTTGTGGCGCAGGCGGTCACGAACGCCGACGGGCGCACGGACGCCCCTCTGCTCGACGGCCCCGGGCTCGTCTCCTGCGTGTACGAGGTCACCTTCGCCGTTGGCCCCTACTTCGCGGGCGAGGGCGGGTTCCTCGACGAGGTGCCCGTGCGCTTCACGGTGAGCGACGCCTCGTCTCGCCTTCACGTGCCGCTGCTCGTCTCCCCCTGGTCGTACACGACCTACCGCGGCTCGTAACGCCCGGCCGGTCCGAGACCGCTCTCATCACGCTCTCATCCGGGCCCCCCTAGAAATGGCCGGGCCAGTGCCATTCGGCCGGGGTTTCCCCGGCCCGCGCGAGGAGAGCCCATGAGCGCCACCGTGAGAACGCTGACCGGAACCGTCCTCTGCGCCCTCGCCTCGGTGGGCGCGGTCGCGGCCTTCGGGGGTGACAGCCGCCCCGGGGCGCCCGAGGCCGTGACCGCCACGGTTACCGGAGGCCTCCCCCAGGGGGGCGAGACGGTGCACCTGGACCCGGCCGACTTCACGACCCGGATCGACAACCCGTACTGGCCGATGCGGCCGGGCAGCCGCTGGGTCTACCGGGAGACCGCCCCTGACGGGACCCGTCAGCGCGTCGTCGTCACGGTCACCTCCCGGACGAAGCTGATCGCCAACGGCGTCACCGCCCGCGTCGTCCACGACGTGGTCACCGAGGGCGGGCGGCCGATCGAGGTCACCGACGACTGGTACGCGCAGGACGGGGCCGGGAACGTCTGGTACCTGGGCGAGGACACCAAGGAGTACGAGAACGGGGTGGTCACCACGACCGCCGGCTCCTTCGAGGCCGGCGTCGACGGGGCGCAGGCCGGGGTCATCATGCCGGCCCGCCCGAGGGTGGGCCTGTCCTACCGGCAGGAGTACTACGCCGGCGTGGCCGAGGACCGGGCCGAGATCCTCAGCCTGAAGGAGCAGGCCGAGGTGCCCTTCGGATACTTCCGTCCGGGGAGGGTCCTGATGACCAGGGATCTCAACCCGCTGGAGCCGAGAGTCCTCGAGTACAAGCTCTACGCGCGGGGCGTCGGCCCGGTGCTGGCCGTCGGGGTCTCCGGCGGAAACGACCGCGAGGAGCTGGTGAGCTTCCGGAAGGGCCGCTGAGAGGCGCTCCGGGTCGGCCGCTCGAGGGCCGCGATCGGATCTCAGCTGCGGGCGTAGGGGATGCCGACGGCGGCGGGCGGGCGCGGTCGGCCGACCACGCCGGCGACCGCGATCAGCGTCAGGACGTACGGCAGCGTCTGGAAGAGCACGGCGAGCGAGTCGGAGTAGACGGGCAGCCGGTCCGCGATGGCGCTGGAGAAGCCGAAGAGCAGGCAGGCGAGGAACAGGCCCTTCGGGCGCCAGTTGCCGAAGATCAGCGCGGCCAGGGCGATGAAGCCGGCGCCGGCCGTCATGTTCTCGCTGAACGAGTTGAGGAAGCCGATCGAGAGGAACGCGCCCCCCAGCCCGGCGAGGACGCCGGAAAGGATCACCGCGGTGTAGCGGGTCTTGTAGACCGACAGGCCCACGGTCTCGGCGGCCCGCGGGTGCTCGCCCACCGAGCGCAGGTGCAGGCCCCAGGGGCTTCGGAAGATGACGTAGTACGAGACGATGACCAGCATGAACGCGAGCCAGATCATCAGGTTCAGGCTGCCGAACGCCTCGCCGAGGAAGGGGAACGCGTCGAGGAAGCCGAGCTCCACGTCCGGGATCCCCGGGATGTTGCCGGGCACGCCCTCCGGGCCGTAGATGTCGACGAACAGGTAGCCGGTGAGGCCGATGGCGAGGAACCAGACCGCCGTGCCGCTGAGGATCTGATCGGCGCGGAGGTGGATCGAGATGACGGCGTGGATCGCCGCGAGCCCGCCCCCGGCGACGGCGGCCAGCAGGACTCCCGCGACCCACGAGCCGAACTTGTCGGCGCCGAGGACGCCGAAGAAGCAGCCCATCAGGAGCATGCCCTCGAGCCCGATGTTCACCACCCCGCTGCGCTCCGAGAACATGCCGCCGACGGCCGCGAAGATCAGCGGCGTCGCGTAGCGGAGCATCGAGGCGACCAGGGCCGACCACACGAAGACCGCCTCCAGGTTGGCGACGCTCGAGATCGTCCCCGCGACGCCCAGCGCGCCGAACACGAGCGCCAGCACCATCGCCGTGATGCCGAGGCGCCGGCTGCCCTTGTAGGTCGTCCACGCCCCCAGGGCGAGCGCCGCCGCCGCGATCACGATCGGCACCGCCGCGCTCCGCGCCGCCACCGGCGGCACGGCGATCCAGGCTGCGATGACCGCGAGGACGATCGCGGCGATGCCGGTCGCCTTGGCCCCGCGCGGGATGCGGGCGAGCGCCCAGTCGCGGGCCCGGTCGAGCACCGGCGGCGCGGCGGGGCGCGACGTGACGTGGTCCACGGCGATGACGCTCGCCGCCGCCTCGGGTGGTATGTGGTGGCGTCTGCCGAAGTGCGGTAGGCGCGGGCGCGGCCGGCCCTTGCGGTTCCAGAGGTACAGGATCAGCACGTCGGCCCCGATGAACAGCAGCACGAGCCCCTGGATCATCCTGGTGAGGTTGCCGGCGAGGCTCGGGTCGAAGACGCTCGGGTCGAGGCTGCGCGACGAGGTGCCGTACAGGAGCGCGCCGAACAGCAGGGCGGAGAACGCCACGCCTACGGCCGTGTTGCGCCCCAGCAGGGCCACGGCGATGCCGATGAAGCCGACGACCGATGTCTGCACGTCGAGCACGCCGAGCCGGAACTGCCAGCCGAGGATGTCGATCGCGCCGGCGAGGCCCGCGAACGCGCCGGAGATCGCCATCGCCAGGAAGTAGCTGCGGGCCACGCTGATGCCGCCGTAGCGGGCCGCCTCGGGGTTTCGGCCCACGGTCCGCACGCGGAAGCCGAGGGTCGTGCGCGACAGGATCAGCCAGTAGGCGACGAGGGCGCCGACGGCGATGAAGATGCCCACGTCGAGGCCCTGGAGGGTGGAGCTGCCCCAGACCACCGGGAGCCGCGCCGACTCGACGACGTCGTTCGAGATCGGCACCGCGCTCTGGGCGGGGATGTCGTTCTGCAGCGGTCCGCCCAGCCCGAAGGCATAGCTGCCGATCCAGTAGGCGATCCAGTTGAGCATGATCGTGGTGATCACCTCGTGGGCGCCGACCGCGGCCTTCAGGAGCCCGGCGATGCCCGCCCAGGCGGCGCCGGCCAGCGTCGCAAGCACGATCGCCAGGAAGATGTGGGTCGGGCCCGCGAGGTCGGCCCACGACGAGCCGACCCAGACCGAGACGATCGCGCCCATGATCCACTGGCCCTGGCCGCCGATGTTGAAAAGGCCGCAGCGGAAGGCGAACGCAACCGCCAGGCCCGTCAGGATCAGCGTGGTGGTGATCAGGAGCGTCTGCTGCAGGTTGAAGGCGGCGTTTTCGCGGTCGATGCCCCCGACCCAGGGGAAGAACCAGTTGAACCCGGTGCCGTTGAAGATGCCCTTGTAGGTGGTCAGCGGGTTGTGGCCGGTCGCGGCCACCACCACGCCGCCGATGAGGAAGGCCAGGATCGTCGTGATGATCGACGTGATGGCGCCCCCGCTCTCCGGCGCGAGCCAGCGGCGAAGGCGGCCGGGCTCCCGGTCGGGAGCCGGATACGGCGACTGGGGCGGAGGCGCGGGTGGGGCGGTGGTGCTCACGGCGCCTCGGGCCGCGCCCCGAGCATCGCCGCGCCGAGGGCCTCACGGCTGGCGCCGGAGGGGAACTCTCCGACGATCCGCCCCGCGTAGATCACGAGGATGCGGGCCGAGAGCGAGAGCACCTCCTCGAGCTCGAGCGACACCAGCAGGATCGCGCGGCCCTCGTCGCGCTCGGTCACCAGGCGGCGGTGCACGTACTCGATCGCGCCCACGTCGAGCCCGCGGGTCGGCTGCGAGGCGACCAGCACCGCCGGGTCGCGCGCCACCTCGCGCGCGATGATCACCTTCTGCTGGTTGCCGCCCGACAGCGAGCCGGCCGAGGTCTTGGCCCCGCCCCCCCGGACGTCGAACTCCGTGAGCAGGGGGGCCGCCGCGGCCTCGATCCGCCGCGGGAACATCCACCCGTGGCGGGCCGACGGCGGCTTGTCGAAGTCGTGCAGCACGATG
>JAXIPH010000323.1:0-5750 GCA_045403035.1 Thermoleophilia bacterium
GGTCGGCCGGATGATCTGCTCCACCACGTGGCCCGAGGAGCGCTGCTCGAACTCGCCCGGAGTGGCCGACACGAAGACGATCTGGCTCACCTGGTCGAGGAACTCGGGCAGCTGGAGGGGACGGTTGTCGAGGGCCGAGGGGAGCCGGAAACCGGCGTCGATCAGCGCGAGCTTGCGCGAACGGTCGCCCTCGTACATGCCGCGCAGCTGACCCATGGTGTTGTGCGACTCGTCGATGAAGCAGACGAAGTCGTCCGGGAAGAAGTCGAGCAGCGTGTGCGGCGGCTCGCCCGGCCGCCGCCCGTCGAGGATGCGCGAGTAGTTCTCGATGCCCGAGCAGAACCCCAGCTCGCGGATCATCTCCATGTCGTACTCGGTGCGCTGGCGCAGCCGGTGGGCCTCCACCAGCTTGCCGGCCGACTCGAACCGCGCCACCTGCTCCTCGAGCTCCTCGCGGATGTCGCGGAGCGACCGGTCGATCGTCTCGGGCGGCGTCACGTAGTGGGTCGCCGGATAGATCGCCAGGTGCTGGAGATCGCCGTAGACCTCGCCCGTGAGCGGGTCGTACTCGGTGATGCTCTCCACCTCGTCGCCGAACATCGAGATGCGGTGGGCGGTCTCCGAGTCGGCGGGCTGCACCTCGAGCGTGTCGCCGCGCACCCGGAAGCGGCCGCGCTCCAGCACCGTGTCGTTGCGCTGATAATGGGTCTCCACCAGGCGGCGGAAGATGCGCTCCCGCGGGTACTCCTCGCCCACCCGGAGGAGGACCACCCGGTCGCGGTAGAGCTGCGGCGACCCGACGCCGTAGATGCAGCTCACCGACGCCACGATCACCACATCGCGCCGCGCCAGCAGGGCGGCCGTGGCCGAGTGGCGCAGGCGGTCGATCTCGTCGTTGATCGACGAGTCCTTCTCGATGTACGTGTCCGTGGCCGCGATGTAGGCCTCGGGCTGGTAGTAGTCGTAGTAGCTGACGAAGTACTCGACCGCGGCCTTCGGCAGCAGCTCCCGGAACTCGTTGCAGAGCTGGGCCGCCAGCGTCTTGTTGTGGGCGATCACCAGCGCCGGCCGCGCGACCTCGGCGATGACGCGGGCCATCGTGAAGGTCTTGCCCGACCCGGTGACCCCGAGCAGAGTCTGGAAGGGGTCCCCGCGCCGCAGGCCCGCGGAGAGCACGCGGATCGCCTGGGGCTGGTCCCCCGTGGGCTGGTAGGCCTCGGACACCTCGAAGGTCGTCGTGCTCATCCGGTGAGCCTAGCGCCGCGAGCGGCGGCCCCGTCCTCCGGACGCCCCGGCCCGCAGGTCCAAAATCCGAACGCGGATCTTGCTCGTCAGGGCCAAAGAGCGGCCCCGGGGGCCCGCCGTATCGTGCGCCTTGCAATCGGGGCGAGACGGAGGGGCCCCGAGAGCACCCAGGCCCCGCGACCGGGACGCGGGGCCTCGTCAACCAGCCGGCGAAGCCGCCCCAGGCCTCGCCGGCTGACCCCATTGCGGGCTGGGGCGCGCGCCGTCTCCTACGCTGGGTGCAGCGACCGATTCCGGAGGCTCCCGTGCCCATCGAGCTCATCCACACGATGCTGCGCATCCTCGACGAGGAGCGCTCGCTCGCCTTCTACCAGGCGCTCGGCTTCGAGGAACGGGGGCGCAACCGGGTGGGAGGAGACACGGCCACCGTCATCTTCCTGGGGCTGCCGGGCGACGGCGAGCGCCTGGAGCTCACGCTCAACGACGGGCGCACCGAGCCCTACGAGCAGGGCGAGGCGTACGGGCACATCGCGCTCACCGTGAGCGACATGCGGGTGGAGCTGTCCCGGCTCGCCCACCACGGGATCCACCCGGAGAAGCCCCCCTACCAGTCACGGCCGGGCGGCTCCACGATCTGCTTCGTCCGAGACCCCGACGGCTACCGCATCGAGCTGAACGAGCGACCGGGATGAGCGCGCCCGGCGACGACCCCGCCGAGCGCCTGCGCGTACTGTACCGCGCGTTCAACGACCGCGACATCGAGCGCGCGCTGGCCGGGATGGCGCCGGACGTGGCGTGGCCGAACGGGTGGGAGGGCGGTTACGTCCATGGGCACGAGGCCGTGCGCGACTACTGGACCCGCCAATGGGCGGCCATCGATCCGCACGTCGAGCCGGTCGAGGTCGCCGTCGAGCCGGACGGCCGCGTGGCGGTGCTGGTCGCCCAGGTCGTGCGCGACCTGGACGGCAACGTCGTGGCCGGCGGCCGGGTGGTGCACGCCTACCGGCTGTCCGGCGGGCTGGTGACCCACATGGAGATCCGGGACCCCCCGGCATAGCCGCGGGGCCACCCCAGGGCGACGCTCAGGCGGCCGGGGCCACCGAGGGCGATCGCGGCAGGCGGTCGCCATAGGCCCGGCGGTAGATCGGGATCGCCTCGTGCACCTTCGCGACGAACCCGCGGGTCTCGGCGAAGGGGATGTCCGCGGGCACGTCGAGCTCACGCCCCTCGGCGCGCGCCTCCGCGATCCAGTCCTGCAGGTTCGACTCCCCCCCGTTGTAGGCGACGAGGGCGAGGTCGAGGTCGCCATCGTGACGCTCCAGGAGGTAGCGCAGGTAGCGCGTGCCATAGGCGATGTTCACCTCGGGCACCTCCAGCCGGTCGGGTGCGGGACTGGGACGATCGGGCAGCCGCGTGACGAACGCGGCGGTGTCGGGCAGGAGCTGCATCAGCCCGACGGCGCCCTCCGCCGAGCGGGAGTCCGGCACGAAACCGCTCTCGGTGTCGATGACGGCGGCCACGAGCGCCGGGTCGAGATCGTTGCGGGCCGCCTCCGCCCGGATCGCGTCCTCGTACTCCAACGGGTACCACAGCCGGGCGTACCACCCGGGCATCGTCTGGTGGACCTGGTACCACGCGGCGCCGAGGCCGCCGAGCGTCACCAGCGCCAGCAGCAGGCCCACCCAGCGCCGCCGCCGGCGGGCGCGCGCTCGTGCCGGCGGAAGCCCGGGCCGCCGGGGCCCGGCCGTCTCCGCGGGGTTCAGGCGGGCGTGCTCAGGGGCTGGCGAGCGTCGCATCACAAGGCCGGTCAGCGTACTCCGCGAACCGGTCGGCGACCCAGGCACGCAGCGCGCGCAGATCGCCGTCGTTGACGTAGGCGCGGTCGGCGCGCGCGACCTTCTCCTGCTCCGGGAGCTGACGGGCCGCCCGCCCGTCGAAGTCCTGGCCGCGCGCCTGCACCCGCCGCCGCCGGACCGCCTTGGACGCGGTGACCACGAGCGAGGCGTCGAACGCCCCCTCGGCCCCGGCCTCGAACAGCAGCGGCACCTCGCACACCAGCAGCGGAGGCGGGGGGCGCAGCGAGCGCTGGTGCGCGATCCAGCTCCGGCGGCGGTGCTCGATGAGCGGGAAGAGCAGCTCCTCCAGGAACGCGACGCCGCCCTCCTCGGCGAAGGCCCGCGCTCCGAGGACGGGCCGGTCGACGGCCCCGGACACCGTCACCACGTCGGCGCCGAAGCGCCCCCGGACGGCGGCGAGGACCTCCGGCTCCTCGTAGAGGGCGTGGACCACGGCATCGCTCGAGAGCACCGCCGCACCGCACGATGCGAACGCCTCGAGCGCCTCCGACTTCCCCGCGCCGATCCCGCCGCTGACGGCGATGCAGAGGGGCCCGCTCGCGCGAGCCCCTCGGGCATCAGTCGGCGTCGGGCTCCTCCGCCTCGTCGGGCGGCGTGGGGGTCTCGGGGGCCTCGGCCTCGGGGGCGGCCTCCTCGGCGACGAGATCGTCGGCGGGAGCCTCCTCGGCGGCCGCCGGCTCCGCGACCGGGGCCGCCGCCAGCTCCTCGACGGGGGCCTCCTGGGCCAGAAGCTCCTCCACCGGGGCCTCCACCGGGGCTCCCTCGGCCACCATCTCCTCGGCCGCGGCCTCCTCGGACACCGGCAGCTGGGCAGCCTCATCGGCCGGGAACCGGTCGGCGAGGGCCTCGTCGGCGAGCGCCGGGTCCGCCTCCGCGCCCGCGCCCATGTCCTGGTCGTCGGGGTCGGGCACCACGGGAGCCAACCGGACCTCGTCGGGCAGGTGGTGCTGGATCGGGTCGCTGTCGGCCACCCGCTTGAGGCTCAGCGAGAGCCGGCGCCGGTCGGCGTCGATCTCGATCACCCGAACGGCGAGGACGTCGCCCTGGTTGACCACCTCGCGCGGGTTCTCCACGTGGTGGGCGGCGAGCTCGGAGATGTGGACCAGGCCCTCGACCCCGGGGTGGATCTCGACGAAGGCGCCGAACGTGACGACCTTGGTGACCTTGCCCTCCACCACGTCGTTCACCTGGTAGCTCTCGATGACGCTCTGCCAGGGGTCGGCCTGGGTCTGCTTGAGGCCCAGGGAGATGCGCTGGCGGTCGCGGTCGATGTCGAGGACCTTGACCTTCACCTTCTCGCCGATCTGGAGGATCTCCGAGGGGTGGTTGACGTGGCTCCACGAGAGCTCGGAGATGTGGATCAGGCCGTCGATGCCGTCGAGGTCCACGAAGGCGCCGAACTCGACGATGTTGGAGATGACGCCCTCCACGACCTCGCCCGGCTGGAGCTCGTCGAGGATCTTCTGGCGCACCTCGCGCCGCTCGTCCTCGAGCACGGCCCGGCGGGAGAGCACCACGTTGTTCCGGTTCCGGTTCAGCTCGATGACCTTGCACTCGAGCTTCCGGCCGAGGAACTCGTCCAGGTCCTGCACCCGGCGGATGTCGACCAGCGAGGCGGGCAGGAACCCGCGGACGCCCAGGTCCAGGATCAGGCCGCCCTTGACGACCTCGATGACCGTGCCCTCCACGTTCTCGCCCGCGGCGGCCGCGGCCTCGATGCGCTTCCACGCCTTCTCGAAGCGGGCGCGCTTCTTGGAGAGGATCAGCCGGCCGTCGGGATCCTCCTTCTGCATCACGAGCGCGTCAATCATCTCGCCCAGTGAGACCTCGTCCTCGGGCTTGACGCTCTTGCGGATCGACAGCTCGGGCAGCGGGATCACGCCCTCGCTCTTGTAGCCGATGTCCACCAGGACCTCGTCCTTGTCGACCCTGACCACCCTCCCGGTGACCACGTCCCCCTCCGAGAAGATCGGGATGGTCAGGTCGTAGTTCGGCACCTGTACGCCGTCGACCTCGATGTACTCGGGGCCGTCGAGGGTGCGGACGGGGCTGTCGAGGTCGACCGCCACCGTTTCCGGGTCGCGAGCGGGCTCCTCGACCTCGGTGGTGGTCAACTCGTGGTGGTCAGTGGTCATGGCGGGGATTGTCCTGGTTTGCGGTGCGAATTTGATCTCGGGCACGGCATCGGGCGCCGGAGGTCCGGGAGGCCGACGAGTATAGACCGGCGTCGCCCAACGGTGATAGGCGCCCTCACCAGGCGGGACGTCGGCGCTAGAGAGCCGCCAGAACCTCCGTCAGAGCCGGGCCGTCGAGGCGTCCGGCGCGGGCTGCCCGCAGGGTGCCGTCCCGGGACACGGCCAGCGCCGCGGGCACGCTTCGCACCGGCAGCGACGCCGCCCGTGGGTGCTCGTGCAGGCTCACCCGGTGCACCTCCCGCCCTCCGCCGGCCACCCGCTCCATCTCGCGGGCCACGGGCTCGCAGCGCGCGCAGCCGGGCGCGGTCAGTACCACGAGCCAGGGACCCTCGCCGGTGAGCCCGAGATCCTCGCGGACGTCGGTGGGCGCCCCGCGGCGCCGGGCCACGAGGAACCGGTAGATCTCACACCCCACGCACACCCCGGAGATGGCCGAGACCAGGGCCAACGCGGC
>JAXIPH010000037.1:0-5504 GCA_045403035.1 Thermoleophilia bacterium
GATGGGCGATCAGGGCGAGGACGCCGAAGCTCACGAGGCTGTAGGAGAGCGCCCCGACGAGGACGATCGGCACCCCGATCACGAGGATGCGCTCCCACCACGACAGGTCGAGGACGACGGCGAGCACGACCGCCGCGAGGGTGAGCGCCACGGCCACCGGGCGCAGCCGGCGCAGGGTGTCCTCCCGGAAGTCGGGGGAGTCGGCCAGGTGGGGCAGGCCGCTCCGGCGGAAGAACGTCTCGACCTCGCCGAGGTCCGGGGGCGGGGCGGGGGCGGTCACGCGGCCGCCCGCATCGGGCGGAGCAGGGGGATGACCCGCGCGCGAAGCACCCCAGAGCCCGCCTCGATCAGGCCGACGCCGCGCCGCCGCGCCTCGGGCGGCAGGCCGCGGCGGTATCGCAGGTAGGCTTTCGCCCGGGCGCCGCGCCAGTCGTAGCCGGGGTCGTGCTCGGCCGAGAAGACGGCGCCGGGGGAGAACAGCAGCACGCCCCCGGCCCACCGGTGGATCGGCTCGTGGAGGTGGCCCACGACCACGCAGTCGGCGCCCGGGAAGCGGCGGAGCATCGTGCGCTCGAAGCCCATGCGGATAGGGCGGCCGGCGACCAGCGACACGAGGATGGCCGGGAGCTCCACCGCCGGGCGGCGGTGACCGTGGGTGAGGCCGATGCGCATTCCTCCCACCCGCACCAGCACGTCGCGCGGCAGGTCGCGATGCCCCTTGCGCTCGTCGTGGTTTCCGCGCACGGCGACCACCGGCGCGACCGCGCGCAGGACGTCGAGGGCCGACGGGTCGATGATGTCCCCCGCGTGCAGGATCAGGTCGACGCCCGCGAGGGCCTCGCACACCTCGCCGGGCAGCTCGGGCAGGTGCTCGCCGACGTGGGTGTCGGCGACCACCCCGATGCGCACCAGGCCCCCGCGGCGCCCGGTCAGAACCCCATCGCGTGGAACCCGGCGTCGACGAACATCGTGTCGCCGGTGACGCTGGCGGACAGCGGGGACGCGAGGAACAGGGCGGCGTCGCCGACCTCGTCGGCCGTGATGTCGCGGCGCAGCGGGGCGCGCTCGGACGCCTTGTCCGCCATCGAGCCGAAGCCCGGGATGCCCCGGGCGGCGAGCGTGCGCACCGGGCCGGCGGAGATGGCGTTCACGCGGATGCCCCCGTCTCCGAGGTCCCAGGCCAGGTAGCGCACGATCGACTCCAGCGCCGCCTTCGCGACTCCCATGACGTTGTAGCCGGGCACCGCGCGCTCGCTGGCGATGTAGGAGAGCGTCATGATCGAGCCGCCGCCGCGGGCGCGCATGTGGGGCTCCACCTCGCGCGCCAGGGCGGCGAGCGAGTAGGCCGACACGTCGAGGGCCAGGTGGAAGCCCTCGCGGCCGGTGTCCACGAAGCGTCCGCCCAGGTCCTCGGGGCGCGCATAGGCCACCGCGTGCACCAGGGTGTCGAGGCCGCCCAGGGCCGCGGCCGCGTCCGCCACGCCGGCGGCCACCTGCGCGTCGTCCTGCACGTCCAGCGGCAGCACGGTGTCGCAGCCTCGGAGCGTCGCCGCCAGCTTGCGGACATCGCCCTCGGTGCGCTCGTTCTGGTACGTGAGCGCCAGCCGCGCGCCCGCCTCGTCGAGCTTTCGGGCGATGGCCCACGCGATGCTGCGCTTGTTGGCCACGCCGACCACCAGGCCGGTCGTGCCGGCGAGAAGCTCGGGCACGGCCGGACCGTACCATCCGCGCCGCCCGGGCTCGGCTCCTCTCGCGAGGTCCGCCAGTACCATCGGCGCATGCGCCGCACGCTTCTCGCCCTCGTCGCCTTCGCCGCCTTTCTGGGCGCGAGCGGCACGGCGCTGGGCCACCCCTACACCACCGCCAGCAGCCCGGCGGCCGGGGCCACGCTCGACTCCTCGCCCGACCGCGTCACGATCAGCTTCAACGAGCCGGTCGAGCTTCTTCGCAGCCAGGACCTCGACGTCGTCGACTCCTCCGGCGCCGGGGTCGGCTCGGGCCCGGGCAGGGTGACCTCCGACAAGCGGGTGGTGGAGATCCCGCTGCGCCCCGCGCTGCCCGACGGTACCTACACGGTGCGCTCCCAGATCCTCGGCGCCGACTCCCACGTGGTGCCCGGCCTCTTCGTGTTCGGCGTGGGCGAGGCGCCCGGGCAGCCGTACTTCTCGGGGAACGGATCCGGGGGGCCGTCGGAGACCGGCGTGTGGGGCACCAGCTCGCGGTTCCTCGAGATCGCGGGCCTGGGCGGCCTGATGGGCCTGCTCGCGTTCCGCTGGCTCGTGTGGGCCCCGGCGCTTCGGCGCGCCCGAGGGGTGAGCGGGGGCGAGCGCGACACGGTGCTGGCCTGGGGCCGCGACACGTTCTGGGTGGGCTTCGGCGTGCTGGCGATCGGCGCGATGCTGGCCGAGGGCTACCTGCTGGTCGTGCAGAGCGCGACCGTGCTCGGCACCGGCGTGCTGAAGACCCTGGGCGACGCCACCGGCATCAGCCAGGTCCTGGGCGACACCCGCTTCGGGTCGCTGGTGCAACTGCGCGGGGGGCTGCTCTTCGCCCTCTTCGCGATCGGCGCGGTCCAGTTCCTGCGCGAGTACGGCAGCCAGGGCTCCCCGAAGCCGCCCACGGCGACCGGCTCGCGGGCGACCGGCCTCGTGATGGCGGCCCTCCTCCTCGCGGTGCTCGGCGGCATCGCGAGCCAGGGCCATGCCAACGTCGCCTCGTTCCCCGCCCTGCAGGTGGGCGCCCAGCTCCTGCACGTGGTGGCCGTCTCGGTTTGGATCGCGGGGCTCGCGCTGGTCGCGCTGGTGCACCTGCGGGTTCCCCGGATCGCGCCGAACGGCGGCCCGGCCGTGGCCTCGGCGGTGCTCGCCCGGTTCTCGAAGGTGGCCCTCATCGCCGTGGGGCTCGCCGTCCTCACCGGCGTCGTGCGGGCGGTGGGCGAGCTGAACGACCCGGCCGAGCTGTGGCAGACCGGCTTCGGGCGCAGCATCCTCTACAAGCTCGCCCTGCTCTGCCCCATCGCCCTGCTCGCGTTCTCCAACCGACGCATCGTGACCGCGCTGCGGCGCGTGAAGCGCCCCAACCGGCCGACCCTCCTGCTGGTGCGCCGGATGGCCGAGGCCGAGCTGGTGCTGTCGCTGGCCATCGTGGTGGTCGCTTCGGTGCTCGCCGCCCAGACCCCCGGGATCTCCTAGCCGGCACCACGAGGGCGCCGGTCCATTAGTCTCCAGGGCTCAATTCGGTGCCCGGACCGACACGTTCTCGACGGGCGCCCACGGGCGCCCGTTTCCTTCGGGCGGTACACGCGACGAGCGACGAAAGGCATCCGGGTCATGAGCACCATCAGCCCCCCGCAGGGAATCGAGATCCTGGGTGAGGTCTCACCCGAGGGCGCGGAGATCCTCACCACCGAGGCGCTCGAGCTCGTGGCGAGGCTCCACCGCACCTTCGAGCCCCGGCGGCGCGAGCTCCTGGCCGCGCGCCAGGCGCGGGCGGCGGCGCTCGACGCGGGGGGCACGCTGGACTTCCTCCCCGAGACGGCGCACATCCGCGAGGACAAGACCTGGCGGGTGGCCCCGGCCCCGGCTGACCTGCAGGACCGGCGCGTGGAGATCACCGGCCCGGTCGACCGCAAGATGATCATCAACGCGCTCAACTCCGGCGCGAAGGTCTTCATGTCCGACTTCGAGGACTCGAACACGCCCACCTGGGAGAACCTCATCCAGGGGCAGATCAACCTGCGGGACGCCGTGGACGGGTCGATCTCGTTCTCCAACCCGGACGGCAAGGAGTACCGGCTCAACGACACGATCGCGACCCTGCTGGTGCGCCCGCGAGGCTGGCACCTGCCGGAGAAGCACCTGCTGGTCGACGGGGAGCCCGTGTCGGGCGGGATCTTCGACCTGGCGCTCTACACCCTCCACAACACCGCGCCCCTGCTGGCCAAGGGCACGGGGCCGTACTTCTACCTGCCGAAGCTCGAGAGCCACCTCGCGGCGCGGCTGTGGAACTACATCTTCCTGTTTATCCAGGAGTCGATCGGGGTGCCGCGCGGCACGATCCGCGCCACCGTCCTCATCGAGACGATCGTCGCCGCCTTCGAGATGGACGAGATCCTCTACGAGCTGCGCGAGCACTCGGGGGGCCTCAACTGCGGTCGCTGGGACTACATCTTCAGCGTCATCAAGAAGTTCCGGAGCCACCCGGACTTCGTGCTGGCGGACCGCGCCCTGGTGACGATGACGACCCACTTCATGCGGTCGTACTCGCTGCTGGCGATCAAGACCTGCCACGGGCGCGACGCCCACGCGATCGGGGGGATGGCCGCCCAGATCCCGATCAAGAACGACCCGGTCGCCAACGAGGAGGCGCTCGCGAAGGTGCGGGCCGACAAGGAGCGCGAGGCCAGCGACGGCCACGACGGCACCTGGGTCGCGCACCCCGGACTGGTGCCGATCGCGCTCGAGGCATTCGACGCCGTCATGAAGGGCCCCAACCAGATCGATCGCAAGCGCGAGGACGTGACCATCACCGCCAAGGACCTGGTCACCTTCGTGCCCGAGGGCCCGATCAGCGAGACCGGCCTGCGCACCAACGTGAGCGTGGGCGTCCAGTACCTCGGCGCCTGGCTCAACGGCATCGGCTGCGTGCCCATCAACAACCTGATGGAGGACGCGGCGACCGCCGAGATCTCGCGGAGCCAGGTGTGGCAGTGGATCCACAGCCCGCGGGGGGTGCTCGACGACGGCCGCAAGGTCGACCCCGACCTCTTCCGCACGATCCTGGCCGAGGAGCTGGACAAGATCCACGGCCAGTACCCGGAGAGCCTCCACTCCTACTTCGACACCGCGTCGGTGCTGTTCGACCGGATCTCGACCTCGGACGACTTCGTCGACTTCCTGACCCTGCCCGCGTACCAGATGATCGACTGACGCCACGCCCCTGACGCTCCATCTCGTCCGGCACGGCATCGCCGAGGGCGCCGGCCCCGCGACGGGAAACCGCGACGAGCCGCGTGCGCTCACGCCCCAGGGGGTGGAGCGCATGCGGGGAGCGGCGAGGGGGATGCGGGCGCTCGGCATCGCGCCCGACCTCGCGCTCACGAGCCCGCTCCTGCGCTGCCGCCAGACCGCGGAGATCGTCTGCGAGGCCCTGGGCGGCGCGCCGGTGGAGGACCCTCGCCTCCGGCCGGGCATGAGCCTGGGCGATCTCGATGACGCGCTCCTCGGCCACCCCGACGCCGGCGCGCCGCTCGTGTGCGGGCACGAGCCGGACCTCTCCCAGATCGTGGCCGAGCTGACCGGCGGCGGGATGGTGGACTTCAAGAAGGGGAGCCTCGCCGTTCTCGACGTCGAGTCCCTGCGCACCAGCGGTGGACGCCTCCGCGCCCTCTACCCCCCGGCGACGCTCCGGCTCCTGGGCGGGTAGCGCCTCATGCCGGCCCTCCGCCCTCCAGGTCGGCGAGGAGCTCGAGGAGGCCCTGCGACTCCCAGGCGCGGTTGCGTCGC
>JAXIPH010000042.1:0-10562 GCA_045403035.1 Thermoleophilia bacterium
TTCTACACCGGCCGCCAGAAGCTGGTGGACACCGGTGGCCGCGTCGAGCGCTTCCAGCGCAAGCTCGCGAAGCGGACCGGGGCGTAGGGGGCAGGCCGGGACCCCGGTCTCGGGCCGCGCGTCCTCATGGGCACCGACAACGCGCGCCTGGTCGAGCAGATCTCGCGCACCCGCGCCGAGCTGGCGGAGGCTCTCGCCGATCCGGAGCTGACGTCCGACCGCGCGCGCTACGCGGCGGTCACCCGGCGCTGGGCGCATCTGGCCGAGGCGTTCGACCTGGCCGTGCGGTTCGAGGACGCCGAGGGCCGCGTCCGCGAGGCCGAGGCGATGCTCGCCGAGGATGACGACCCCGAGGTGCGCGGCCTGCTGGAGGAGGCGCAGGAGGATCTCGCGTCCCTCGGCGCGCGCATCCGCGAGGCCATGATCGAGCCCGACCCCGACGACGACCGCAACACGATCGTCGAGATCCGGGCGGGCACCGGCGGCGAGGAGGCGGCGCTGTTCGCGCGCGACCTGCTGGACGTCTACACGCGATACGCGGAGTCGAGCGGGCTGAAGGTGGAGCTGCTCTCGGCCGCCGAGGCCGACGCGGGCGGCCTGCGCGAGGTGACGCTGGCCGTGAAGGGCTCCGGCGCCTTCGCGGTCTTCAAGCACGAGGCGGGCGTCCACCGGGTGCAGCGGGTGCCGGCCACCGAGAGCCAGGGGCGCCTCCACACCTCCACCGCCACGGTCGCGGTCCTGCCCGAGGCCGAGGACGTCGACGTCTCGATCGACCCGAACGACGTGAAGCGCGACGTGTACCGGTCCAGCGGCCCGGGGGGCCAGAGCGTCAACACCACCGACTCCGCGGTCCGGCTGACCCACCTCCCCACCCAGATCGTCGTGTCGATGCAGGACGAGAAGAGCCAGCTCCAGAA
Source organism: Thermoleophilia bacterium (assembly GCA_045403035.1). Classification (GTDB taxonomy): domain Bacteria; phylum Actinomycetota; class Thermoleophilia; order Miltoncostaeales; family Miltoncostaeaceae; genus CAVXDY01. The sequence goes on from JAXIPH010000042.1 coordinate 918, forward strand.
CTTCGAGCGTGCGATGCGGGTGCTCCGCGCCCGTCTCTACGAGCGCAGGCAGGCCGAGCAGGACGCCGAGCTCTCGGCGGCCCGGCGCTCTCAGCTCGGCTCGGGCGACCGCTCCGAGAAGGTGCGGACCTACAACTACCCCCAGAACCGGGTGACCGACCACCGCGTGGGGATCACCGTCCCCCTGCGCGAGCAGGTGCTGGCCGGGCACCTCGGGGCGTTCACCGAGGCCCTGCGCGCCCAGGAGCGCCAGCGTCGGCTGGAGGACCAGACGATCGCGCAGGCGCCGGCGTGACGCCGAACCCCGACCTCCTGCGCATCGAGTTCCTGGGCATCACCGCACACCACGACGAGGTGGAGATGCCGCGCGAGGACCTCGCGCTCTTCTTCGCCGGCCTCAGCGGCCCGTACGGCCTCTCGCGCCTCGAGTACCACTCGGACGCGGGCGCCACCTTCTCGGGCCCCGACGGCGCCGAGTGCGTCCTGCGGCCCGGTCAGATCGCGTCGTGCGGGGTGACGGCCCTGGGATACCGCGAGGGCCTGGGCCGCGTGGTCGGGTTGCTCTCGGAGGCCGTGGAGCGCTACGGGATCGGCCCGCTCTGGGTCGACGACGTCACCCTGGTGGCCGTGTGGGACGTGGAGGACAGCGAGTCCGCGCGCGAGCTGCTGGTGGGCAGCATGCTCCAGGTCGACGAGGAGCGTCTCGACCTGCTGGGCGGCGACGACGTCTCGCTGGGGCTGCGCATCTGGCGGCGGGCGGGGGACTCGGCCCTGGAGGTCGCGATCGAGCCCATGCACTCCGAGCCGTCCAAGGTCTACATCCGGCTCGTGCAGAGCCAGAGCGAGCCGATGGACGCCGCGTCGGTGGCCGAGGCCGCCGACTCCGTCCACGACTTCCTGCAGGGCCCCCTGAAGTCGTTCGTCCTCGCCCGCGCCCGCCGCTGACGGACTGACGGCCGGAGATGGGCGCGGCCGACCCGCCCCTCACCATCGCCGAGGTCCTGCGGCGCAGCGCCGCCTATCTGTCCGAGCGCGGGTCGCCCTCGCCGCGGCTCGACGCCGACCTGCTGCTGGCTCACGCGCTCGGCGTCGAGCGGCTGCGGCTCTACACCGACTCGGAGCGCCCGCTCACGCCGACCGTGCTGGCCCGGGCCCGCGACCTCCTGGCCCGCCGCGGCCGCCGCGAGCCGGTGGCCTACCTCACCGGCGAGCGAGCCTTTCGCCGGATGAGCCTGCGCGTCGGCCCGCGCGTGCTGGTGCCCCGGCCCGAGACCGAGGCGCTGGTGGAGTGGGCGCTCGCGGTCGCCCCGTCCGGCGCGGCCGTGATCGACTGGGGGTCCGGCAGCGGCGCGGTGGCGCTCGCCCTGGCCGGTGAGGGCGACCGCCTGCGGGTGACCGCGCTCGAGCGCTCGCCCGAGGCCCTCGAGGCGGCGCGCGGCAACGGCGCCCGGCTGGGCCTGGAGGTGGAGTGGCTGAGCTCGGACGGCTTCGCCGCCGTCGCCGGGCGGCGCTTCGCGGTGATCGCCGCGAACCCGCCCTACCTGTCGGAGGCCGACCTCGCGGCCGCCGCGCCCGAGCTGGCGTTCGAGCCGGCCGAGGCCCTCGTGGCGGGGCCCACGGGGCTCGAGGCCATCGCCCGCATCGCGGCCGAGGCGCCGGAGCACCTCGAGCCCGGCGGCTGGGTGCTGATCGAGGTGGGGGAGGGCCAGGCGCCGGCCGCCGAGGAGGCGCTGCGCGCGGCCGGGCTCGGCGAGGTGACCCGCCGGGCCGACCTCGCGGGCGTCGAGCGGGTGGTGGGCGGCCGCTCCGGCCCGACGACGGCGGCGTGACCGCCGACCTCCTCGCGGTGCGGCGGGCGCTGCTCGCCGGCGGGGTCGTCGTCGTCCCCACCGACACGGTCTACGGGCTCGCGGCCGCGCTCGACGTGCCGGCCGGCGTCGCGGCGCTCTACGCGCTGAAGGGGCGGCCGCGGTCCCAGCCGTGTCAGGTGCTGCTGCTCGGCCCCGCGCTCGTCGACGAGGCCATGGCGGCCCTCGACCCGCTCACCCGCGCCGCGGCCACGGCGCTCCTTCCCGGCCCGGTCACCTGCCTGGTGCCCGACCCCGTGGGGCGCTACGCGGCCGCTGCGGGCGACGCCCCGGGGACGGTGGGCCTGCGCGCGCCGGCCCCCGGGCCGCTGGGCGCGCTCGGCCTGCCCCTGGTGGCCACGAGCGCCAACGAGCCGGGCGGCCCCAACCCGGCGAGGCTCGAGGAGGTCCCGGCCGGCCTGCGCCAGGGGGCTGCGGCGGCCTTCGACGGGGGGCCCCTCCCGGGCGCCGCGTCGGCGGTGGTCGATCTGAGGGCGCTGGCCGGCGGCGGGGCCGCGACCGTGGTGCGCCCGGGGCCCGATCCGGCGGCCGTGGCGAGGGCGCTTCGGGCCGCGGGAGCGCGGGTCGAGACGTCGGGCTCGGGGTGTACCCTCGATCCTCTCCAACCCCCTGAGCCCGGGAGCGGCGCGTGAGCTTCACCGACTTCGACAGCTACCTGTCCCAGGACGTCTCGGTGGTGGATCCGGAGATCGCCCGCCTCCTGCGGGCCGAGCTCGACCGCCAGAGCGAGACGCTCGAGATGATCGCCAGCGAGAACTTCACGAGCCAGGCGGTCCTGCAGGCGGTCGGATCGGTGCTCACCAACAAGTACGCCGAGGGCCTGCCGGGCCGGCGCTACTACGGCGGCTGCGAGGTGGTGGACGAGGTCGAGCAGCTCGCCATCGACCGCGCCAAGGCCGTCTTCGGGGCGGCCCACGTGAACGTGCAGCCCCACTCCGGCTCGACGGCCAACGAGGTCGCCTACCGCGCCGTGCTGAAGGTCGGCGACCGGGTGCTGGCGATGGCCCTCTCGCACGGCGGCCACCTGTCGCACGGCCTGAAGGTCAATTTCTCCGGCGGGCTCTACGCGTTCCAGCACTACGGGGTGCGCCGGGGGGACTGCCGCATCGACATGGACCAAGTGCGCGACATGGCCCGCGAGGCGCGCCCCGCGCTGATCGTGGCCGGCGCGTCCGCGTACCCCCGGATCATCGACTTCGCGGCCTTCCGCGAGATCGCCGACGAGGTGGGCGCGCTCCTCATGGTCGACATGGCCCACATCGCGGGCCTGGTCGCGGCCGGCCTGCACCCCTCGCCGGTGGGCGTCGCCGACGTGGTGACGACCACGACGCACAAGACCCTCGGCGGGCCCCGGGCGGGCATCGTGATGTGCTCCGAGGAGCTGGCGACCGCGGTCGACCGGGCCGTCTTCCCGGGTCTGCAGGGCGGGCCGCTGATGCACGTCATCGCGGGGAAGGCCGTCGCGCTGGGGCACGCGCTCACGCCCGAGTTCCGGGCCCGGCAGGAGCAGGTCGTGGCGAACTGCCGCGCGCTGGCGGCCGAGCTGGTCGACGGCGGCCTCGCGCTCGTGAGCGGCGGCACCGACAACCACCTCCTGCTGGTGGACCTCTCGGAGACGGCCCTCACCGGCGCGGACGGCGAGGAGCGCCTGCACCGCGCCGGCATCACGGTCAACAAGAACGGCGTGCCGTTCGACGAGCGGCCCCCCACGGTCACCTCGGGCCTGCGCATCGGGACCCCCGCCGTCACCACGCGCGGCCTGGGCGAGGACGAGATGCGCGAGATCGGCCAGGTCATCGTGGCCGCGCTCCGCGAGGACGTCTCGGACGCCGAGCTCGAGGCGCTGCGCGCCCGCTCCCGGGCGGTGGGCGAGCGCTTCCCGCTCTACCCGGGCCTGCTCGCGGGCACCGCCGTCTCCTAACGGCTCGCCGTTTGGTCCCGCGGCGGCCCGTTGCGGCCGCAGCGACGTTGGGCTCGCGAAACCCGCCCTGGCCCGCCACGGGCGATCGCTCGCGATATTGGCGCTTTTCGCCGATAGATCCGTGACCGACCCCAGGACGGTGTGAGGAGTCTGTGACGGAACCGTTCGATTACCCGTCCGCCCGACGACTGCGGGCCGACGCGAGGCTAGGTTGCGCGCCAATGACTCCCCTCCGGACGCGCCGGCGGCACTGGGCTGCGAGCGGCGCGATCATTCCCCTCGCGTGCGTCGCCGGAGCCCTTGCCGGAGCGTTCGGGGTGGGGGTCGGAGCATCGCCCGCGGCCGCCGCGCGCATCGAGGTCGGGGTGTACCAGGACGACCCGGTCGCCGGGGTGCCCGTGCTGACGAAGGTCGTCGGCAAGAAGGCGACGCGCGTGATCTCGACCTACGTCACCGGCGGCAAGCTGGTGGAGCCGTCGGTGCTCTCGCTCGCCCGCCGCACCCGGGCGCGCCTCCTGGTGAGCTGGATGCCCGACAGCGGCAAGGAGGGCGCCAAGCAGCGCCGCTACCGGCTCTCGCGCGTGCGCCGCGGGGCCCAGAACCGGGGGCTCGTGGCCCTCACGAAGCAGCTCCGCACCCTGAGGCCCGCCCCGATCCTCCGCCCGATGCCGGAGCCCAACACGCCCTGGTACGCCTGGTCGGGCACGGTCAACGGCAACACGCCGGCCGCCTATGTGGCCGCCTGGAAGCAGGTGCGCAGGACGGTGCGCAACGCGGGGGGCAAGAGGATCCGCCTGCTGTGGGCGCCCTACGCCCGCAGCGTGCCGGCGACGCCCGAGAACGCCATCGCGGCCTACTTCCCCGGCGCCGCGCAGGTCGATCTGGTGGGAACGAGCGGATACAACTTCGGCACTCAGGGCGGCCTGGCCTGGACGGATCCCGCCGCCCTGTTCGAGGACGCCTACCGTGAGATCTCGGCGCTGACCTCGGCCCCGTTCTGGATCGCGGAGACCGGCTCGACGGCGCTGGGGGGCAGCAAGGAGCAGTGGATCGGTCGCCTGGGATCGCTCCAGGCCGCGATCCCGAACCTGGCCGGCCTGGTGTGGTTCGACGTGCGGGACCGCAACGGCGACTTCCGCATCGGGGCGAAGAAGAAGACGCGCCTCGCCTTCTCGAAATTCGTCTTCCGGAGGGGCACATGAGCCCACGACTGAAGCGGCCACCGCGACGCCGCCGCCTCTCGCGCCCGGCCGCCGGCGGGGCCCAGGCCGCACTGACCGAGGCGATGGTGGACCGCCTGATGTGGCGGGCGGGGTTCGGTCCCGACGAGGCGGGGCGGGCGGCCCTGAAGGGCCTCGCGCTGCACGCCGCCGTCGACAAGCTCATCGCCGCGCCGCAGACCCCAAAGGGCCCGGCGGCCACGCGTGCGGACGGCACCCCGCTGAGGCCCTACGAGTCCGACACGGACCTGGTGCTCTCCTGGTGCGACCAGATGCTGCGCACGGGCAATCCGCTCGTCGAGCGGCTCACCTTCTTCTGGCACCGCCACTTCGCCACGCAGCGCACCGAGGTGTCGCCGCCGCAGCTCATGTCGACGCAGACGGCGCTCTTCCGGCGCTACTCCGACCTCAGGGCCTTCCCGACCGCCAACTTCCGCACCCTCGTCTACGAGATGGGGGAGGGGCCGGCGATGCTGCGGTTCCTCACCGGGGAGGACAGCACCAAGCGGAACGTGAACGAGAACTACGGCCGCGAGCTGATGGAGCTGTTCTGCCTCGGCGTGACCAACGCCGCCGGGGCTCCGAACTACACCGAGGTCGACGTCCGGGAGGCCGCGCGCGCGTCCACCGGCTGGACGATCAACGACGACAATCCCGACGCCGTCACCGCCGTCTTCGACAAGACCCGCTGGGACGAGGGCCCCAAGACGGTCCTCGGCAAGACCGGCGCCTTCGGGCACCGGGAGCTGGTCGACGTGGTGCTCGCCCACCCGAACCACCCGCCCTACCTCGTCACGAAGCTCTGGAGCGAGTTCATCCCCACGGCACCGGGCCCGGCCCCGGTGCGCGACCTCGTGAACGTCTACGTGAAGTCCAAGTTCCGCATCAAGCCGCTGGTGCGGCGCATCCTGACCCACCCGGCGATGCTCGACTCCGTCAAGGAGCCGAACATGATCAAGCCGCCGGTCGTCTATGCGATCGGGACCATGCGGGCCCTGGGCCTGTCGATCAAGGACAACTCGCTCTACAACGCCCTGAGCGCGATGGGGCAGCTGCCGTACTTCCCACCCACCGTGGCAGGGTGGGAGGGCGGCCCCGCATGGCTCAACACCAACACCGCGCTGTCGCGGTTCGCGCTCGCCAACAAGCTGCTCAGCCTGCAGTACGCGGCGATGCCGACCAAGGCGCCGGAGGACGAGGCGTCGGAGACCCCCAAGCAGGCGTTCCAGCGCGCCCACAAGGCGGTCGGACGCCCCTGGATGGCCAAGGGGACGATCAGCTCGCTGCAGTACTACGCGGTGCACGCCAAGGCGGCCTCCTCGGGCGACCGCATCGCACGTCAGCGCGTCCTGCGCGCGTTCATGCTCGCCGGCCCCGACGCACAGGTGATGTGATGACCCAGGACTTCGATCCCGACGAGATGGGCCCGGTGCCGGCGATGGACCCCGGCGAGGCCGAGGCCATCAACTGCGCCGACTGCGCCCGCTCCGACAGCCTGGTCACGGGCCTCGATCCGGTCGACCAGATGCCGATCCCGGTGGAGGCCGCCGTGGGCTTCCCCGACGGGGTGCCGCGGGCGAAGGGCCTGAACCGGCGCGACTTCTTCCGCACCGGCGCGCTGGGCATCGCGTCGGTCTACGCGGCCAGCCGGATCGACTGGACGCGCGCCTTCGAGGCCGCCGTGGCCGAGGGGGCGGAGCCCGGCAACCAACTGGTGATGATCTTCCTGAACGGGGGCAACGACGGCCTCAACACGGTCATCCCGCTCACGGACTTCACGACCTACAGCGCCAAGCGGCCGGGCCTGGCGCGAGCCCAGGGGCCGTCGACGGCGACCCAGGTGGGCACCACGGTCATGCCCGGCACGGGCGGCGCGACGGCGTGGGCCAACGTCGGCGTCGCCGGCGTCGGCAACAACGGCGACACGCTCGGCTTCGACACCCTGTACGGCGACGGCTCCGGCGGCCCCGGATCCGACCTGGCGGTGTGGCCTGCGGCCGACTACACGCCGGCCAACCGCTCGCACTTCGACAGCCGGGACTACTGGTTCGCCGGGGCGCTGCAGAAGATGACCACCGGGTGGCTCGGACGCTGGCTCGACCTCTACGGATCGACCGACAACCCGCTGCAGGCGGTGTCCCTCGACTCCAGCATCTCCAAGCAGATCCGCACCGTGAAGGCGCCGGTGAGCGCGGTGACCGGCCTCACGGGTGTCGACTTCCGGGTGGACAACGTCTCGGCCGCGCTCGCGAACACCACCGAGCAGATGGCGCCGCTGTCGCTGGTCCCGGTGGGCGCGGGCAACGTGGAGCTCGCGCGCTCGCGCGAGGTCTTCGGGCGCACGGTCCAGGTGTCGCGCTCCCTGCGAACGCTGGCCGGTGCGCCGGCCGCGGGGGGGTACCCCAACTCGAACCTCTCCCAGCGCCTTCAGCTCGCCGCGATCCTCCTGTCGGCGAACCTGGGCGTGAAGGTCATCACCATCGACTGGGGCTCCTTCGACACCCACGGCAACCAGCTCACGAGCCAGGATCCCCAGCTCTCCACGCTCTCCCGGGCGCTCGCCGCCTTCAAAGCGGACCTCACCGCCCGCGGCGTCGAGGGGCGCGTGATGACCGTGGTCTTCTCGGAGTTCGGTCGCCGGGTCGAGTCGAACAACAGCGGCACCGACCACGGCGCGGGTGGCCTGATGCTGGCCATGGGGTCCGCCGTGCGCGGCGGGCTGCGCGGCGAGCACCCCGGCCTGACGACCCTCGACCGGGGCGACCTGCGGGTGACCACCGACTTCCGGTCCGTCTACAGCTCGGTCGTGTCGGAGTGGCTGGGGGGTGACCCCCGCGCGGTCATCCCCGGCGGCCCGTTCGCGCTCGGGGGTCCGCTGGTCGGGTGATGTCCGGCCCTACCAGGGCCCGGATCGCGCTGGCCCTCGTGTTCTTCTCCACGATGGCCGCCGCCACGGCGGTGGCCGCGCCCCGCATCCACCGCACCACGCTCCCGCCGCCGGCGACCCCGCCTCCGCTTCCCACCTCGCTGGGCGTGGACGAGGGCGAGTGGCTGATCGTGCCCTCCAAGCGCGTGGTGGCCGCGGGCGAGGTGTCGTTCCACGTCAACAACCGCGGCATGGACGACCACGACTTCAGCATCGTCGACGGCACCGGGACGCTGCGGCAGATCTCCCTGGCGCCGGGCACGAACGGCGACGTGAGCGCGACGCTCACCCCGGGGCGCTACCGGATCTACTGCTCGCTGTTCGCCGGGACCCCCGACTCCCACGAGGCCCAGGGGATGGTGAGCTACGTGGACGCGAGGACGGACCCGGCGGCCGCCGTGAAGCAGAGATCGCGCCGGGCCGCCGAGCGACGGGCGGCCGCGCGCCGCTGAGCCCGGCTCCGCGGGCCCGCGGTCCGGGCTCGAGGACGGAGAGCCGGAGGTGGCCCGCGCCCCCTCGTCGCGCCGCAGGCGCAGGCGGCCGGCCGTTCGCGCGAGCCGGCTGCGGACGGCACGGGGAGGTGCGGCATCGTGGCCGCGGAGTCTAGGAGCCCGGGCGCGGGGTGGTGCGACCCGAACCCCTCCTGAGCCCAGTTGACATGCGGTCCGCGGGCTCGTTGACTGCGTCGCGGTCCCCGTATGTACGACACCCTGCTCTTCCTCCACCTCCTCGGCGCCTTCACCGCGTTCGTGACGATCGCGATGTTCTCGGCGTACGCGCTGGGCGTCGCTCCCGACCGGGGTGGCTTCCTGCTCGCCGACTGGGCCTGGAACGTCAGCGGGCTCCTGCTCACGGTCTTCGGGATCTGGCTCGCCCTCTACGTCGATGGCTACCAGATCTGGGACGGGTGGATCCTGGCCTCGCTCGTCCTCCTCGGCGTTGCCAGCGCCTTCGGCTCACGGGCGCGGACCGTCGTCATGAAGGGGCTGGGGACCGGTGCCGGCCCGCCGGCGGGCAGGCTGTCGTCGTGGCATTGGCTGCGCACGGCGGCGGTCGTCGCGATCCTGGTCCTGATGATCTGGAAGCCGGGCGCGTGAGCCTGGCCGCCGCGATCCGCCCGGACGACTGGGGCCTGCCGCTCTTCGTCCACGTCCTCGGCGCCATGATGCTGGTGGGCACGCTCGTCATCGCCGCCTGGTTCCTGTTCGCCGCCCGGCGCGGCAACTCCCTCGACGGGGTCCGCTGGGGGTGGCGCACCCTCCTGTTCGCGGCCCTCCCCTCCTACATCGTCATGCGGGTCGGAGCCGAGTGGATCCTCTCCGAGGAGCACCTCGAGGACGCCGACTTCGCCTGGATCGGCGTCGGGTTCATCACCAGCGACGCCGGCGCCCTCCTGCTCATCGTGGCGCTGGTCGCCGCTGGGATCGCCGTCCGCCGCGCCGGACGGGCCCAGGCGGCCGCGGCCGCCTCGGCCGCCTCGGGGACAGGCGTCCCGGCCGCGGGCACCGGTGTCGCGATCGCGGCATGGGCCACCAGCGTGCTAATCGTCGTCTACCTCGTGGCCATCTGGGCGATGACGACGAAGCCCATCTGATCCGCGGTCGACGGCTCATGAAGTGGTCCCGGCTGCTGCCCCTCGTCCTCGGGCTCATGGCTGCGGCGAGCGTCCCGGCGCTCGCCGTCCCGACCGCGACCCCGGCCCCCTGTCCG